>CAZDSN010000001.1:0-5136 GCA_964507675.1 uncultured Ardenticatenaceae bacterium
GACTCCCTGGTTCCCTGCGACGACAACAATCACGGCACGCACACCATGGGCACGATGGTGGGGGATGATGGCGGCAGCAACCAGATCGGCATGGCCCCCGGAGCGCGCTGGATCGGCTGCCGCAATATGGAAGATGGCTGGGGGCAGCCGTCTACGTACAGCGAGTGCTTCGAGTGGTTTATTGCCCCCACCGACCTGAACGGGCAAAACCCGGACCCGGCCATGGCCCCGGACGTGGTTAGCAACTCCTGGAGCTGCCCCACCACGGAAGGGTGCACCGACCCGAATGTGATGTTGACGGTGGTGGAGAATGTGCGGGCTGCCGGCATTTTCATTTCGGTCAGTGCCGGCAACAGCGGTTCGGGGTGCAGCACCGTCAATACCCCCGCGGCCATTTACGATGCTTCCTTTAGCGTGGGGGCCACCACCAGCAGCGACGTGATCGCCAGCTTTAGCAGCCGCGGCCCGGTGACGGTGGACGGCAGCAACCGGTTAAAGCCGGATATCTCCGCCCCCGGCAGCAGCGTGCGCTCCAGCATTCGCGGCGGCGGCTACGCCGTTTTCAGCGGCACCAGCATGGCCGCGCCGCACGTGGCTGGCTTAGTAGGTCTGTTGGTGGCCGCCAACCCTGGCTTGAGCGGGCAGGTGGATGCCCTGGAAAGCCTGATTGCGGACACCGCTGTGCCCCTGACGACGACGCAGACGTGCGGCGGCGTGCCCGGCGATCAGATACCGAATAACACCTACGGTTACGGGCGCATTGACGCCCTGGCGGCGTATGAAGCTGCGGCGCCGTTGATGCAGTTGTCGTTTAATATTTACTGGGCAAATGGCGGGCAGGAAGCGCGCCATCTGGCATTTTTCCAGGATGGGCGCTTCACGGACGACGCGGGCGCGGCGGGGGCGTGGGGGTTCCAGGCGGGTAACAACCGGCTGATTATCAGTTACGATCCGGGGCAGGCGTGCCGGGCGCTGGCGGTGGGCGGCTTCACCGGGCAGAAGACGGCGCAGGGGTGGATAGCGTGCCGCGATGGATCGGGGTTGTTTGGGGTGTGGCAGGCGGAAATGCCGGCCAGGACTGTGGCCGAAGTAGCCTGGCCGTAGAAACACCCGAAAGCCAGGGCGCGCGAAAACGCGCGGCGCGCGAAAACGCGCGCTGCTCAGAAACGCGCGCCGCTCAGAAACGCGCGCCGCGTGGAGAATGGTAGGTGAAAGATTACAAAAGTCTCCCAGACTTTTGTAATCTTTCCCTGCATGTAGGGGGGCGGAGTTTCCCAGTCTTTTGTCATCTTCCCCCCGCATGTGAAGGCAGAGAAAAGCTCATGGGGGGTGAAAGACCCGTTAATTTCTTTCTTTACATCTGCCAATTTTTTGTGGTATGATAGGGAGTGTTATCGGAGCCGGATAACGACGCAGCCAGAAGGGTGGCTGCACGTGCGCAGAATCATTTTTGTTTGCTTTTCCTGAAAATAGTCGTGTGCCTGGATGTTTATCTGATGGGAGACGTAGTGGACAATCCCAGTTTGCAGACGTAAATGCAGCCAGAAAAAACCTGGGATAAGGGCGTCCCTGGTTTGTTTTTGCCTGTCGCCAACCAGGAAACAGCATACAGGGGGGGTATAGCGCAGACTGCCCATTTGCGCGAACAAGCTAACCGTTTGCAAGGAGTTATCCATGAGCAGCAGCGCACCGCAGCCTGCCCCTTCGACAGGCTCAGGACAGGCACTGAGCTTGCCGGAGGAATGGATGAAAATTTTTGCCACGAATAGCACGAATTTTCTGACCACTGATTGCCGTTCACTGACCACTATTCTCGAAGGAGGTGCAAATCAACCCCATTTTGCCATTGTTTCAACCTAACCATTTTGAAGCGCCTGGCGTCTCGCCAGGTTATTTGGCGGCATAAGGCCAAAATACCGTATCCGGCGCTGGCGGCAGCGACTGCCCGGGGCAGTGTTGCTAAAGCGGCTGCTGAAGACAGCGCCAGACACGTCCCATATGGAGGGAACGAATGTCTAAAGTACGATTTATTGCCCTTCTCAGCCTGGCGATGCTGGGGTTGGTGTTCCTGTTCCGCAATGGAACCGCCACCAGCGCCGCGGCTGCGAAGTTGGAACCGGGGCTGCGTGAAGGCATTGCCAATGCCGGCAGCGGCGCCTATTGGGTCTATCTGGCAGAAAAAGCAGACCTGAGCGCGGCTTACAACATGAGCGATTGGGCTGCGCGCGGGCAGTACGTCTATGACACGCTGCGCCAGACAGCCCAGACCAGCCAGGCTGGCCTGGTTGCTTATCTGGATGCGCAGACGGCCAGGGGGGCTGTCCAGAGTTATCGCACTTTCTTTATTGCCAACGTCATACTCGTCACCTCTAATCTGAACGTCTTTGACGCCATTGCCGCCCGGTCCGACGTGACCTGGCTGGCGTCGCCCAAGACGTATGAGATACCCGACGAGTTTGTGGGCCTGTCCCCAGAAAGCCTGACGGCGATTGAATGGGGCATTGACCGCGTGCGCGCCCCCGAAATCTGGGCAACCTTTGGTCGCACCGGTGAAGGCGTGGTCGTGGCTAACGTGGACACCGGCGTGGACTACACCCATCCGGCCGTGGTGAACCAGTATCGCGGCAATTTGGGCGGCAGTTTCGACCATGACTTCAACTGGTATGATCCCTCTAACGTCTGCCCCCCCGGCGCGCCGTGCGACAATAACAATCACGGCACACACACCATGGGCACGATGGTGGGGGATGACGGCGGCGCCAACCAGATTGGTATGGCTCCTGGGGCCACCTGGATTGCGGCTAAAGGATGCGAATCCAGCAGTTGCTCCGACTTTGCCCTGCTTTCCTCGGCGGAATGGATTGCCGCGCCCTGCCCCCTGGGGGTAGCCCCTGGCGACCCGTCTTGCGACGCCAACATGCGCCCTGATGTTGTCAACAACTCCTGGGGCGGCGGCGGCGGCGACCCGTGGTATCAGGCTTCGGTAGACGCCTGGCGGGCGGCCGGCATTTTCCCGGCGTTTTCTGCCGGCAACTCCGGCCCTGGAGCCGGCACGATTGGCTCTCCTGGCGACTACTGCAACGTTACCGCCAGCGGGGCCACGGACATCAACGACATTATTGCCAGCTTTAGCAGCCGCGGCCCGGGCAACTTCCCGGCCTGTCTGGACAAGCCAGACGTCAGCTCGCCGGGCGTCAACGTGCGCTCCTCGATTGCCGGCGGCGGCTACGCTAACTTCAACGGCACCTCCATGGCCAGCCCGCACACTGCCGGCTGTGTGGCGCTGCTGCTCTCTATTGAGCCGACGTTAACCTACGATCAGATTTACGACAACCTGATCACCACCGGCGTCGACCTGGGCGCGCCCGGCTTTGACAATGATTACGGTTATGGCCGGCTGGACTGCTACGAAGCCGCGCTGCTGTTGTCGCCGGACTTCTATCTCAATGCCACCCCGGCGGCGCAGGACGCTTGCGTCCCCGATAGCGCCGTCTTCAACATTGAGGTGGGCCAGATTCAAAACTTTGACGATCCGGTGGACCTCAGCGCCAGCGGCGTACCGGGCGGCTATATGGCCTCCTTCAACCCCAACCCCGTCATCCCGCCGGACTTCAGCGATATGACGGTGTCCAATGTGGGGGCGGCGGCTGCCGGCAGTTACGACATCGAAATCACCGGTACAGCCCCCACCAGCACGCATACCACCATGGTGACGCTGAATCTGTTCAACGATACGCCAGGAGGCACGACCCTGACCTATCCGCCGAACAACGCCCAGAACATTGACCTGGTGCCCACCATGACCTGGACGGCGGCGGCGCAAGCCGGCAGCTATCGCTTGCGCATCTACGAAGGCGCCGGGGGAACGCCCATCTACGACGTGACCGTGCCCGAAACGGAACACACGTTAGGCATTGCCCTGGATCCGTTGACCGTTTACCGCTGGACAGTGGTTCCCATGAACCCATGCGGCGCCGGCGCTATCGCCGGGCCCTACTTCTTCCAGACGCGCGACATTCCGCCTATTCTGTTGGTGGATGACGACGACAACAACCCCGATGTACGCAGCTACTACATCGAAGCGCTGGACGGTCTGGGTCTGCTGTACGACATCTGGGACACCAATAACAGCGACGTGGAACCGAGCGAGGTCGAACTGGCCCCCTACGCCGCCGTTATCTGGTTTACAGGCGTCGAGTTTGGCGGCGCGGCTGGACCGGGCGCGGCGGGCGAAAGCGCGTTGGGCGCCTGGCTGGAAAACGGCAACTGTCTGTTCATCAGCTCGCAAGATTATCATTACGACCGGGGCTTGACGGCCTTCATGAGCAATTACCTCGGTTTGGGATCGGCGACAGATGATGCCGGCAGCTACACCAGCGTCACCGGCCAAGGCACTGTCTTTGGCGGTCTCGGCCCCTACACGCTGGCCTATCCCTTCACTAACTACGCTGACATCTTCAACCCAGGCGCCGGCGCAGAAATGGCCTTTATTGGCAACGACAGCAATGGCGCAGCCGTGGACAAAGATAGCGGCGTCTATCGCACCACCTTCTGGGGCTACCCGTTTGAAGCCATCGCCACCCTGGACAACCGCCTGGAAGCGATGCAGACCATCGTTAACTGGTGCGGTACAGGCGTAGATACGGGAACCCTGACCGGAACCGTGACCGACGAGGACAGCGGCATGGGTATTGATGGGGCTTCTGTCACCGCCGTAGGCAGCGCCGGCTCGCGCACCGTCACCACCAATCCTGACGGCGACTACACCATGACGCTGGCGGTGGGCAGCTATGACGTGACCGCCGCCGCCGACAACTACGTACCGGAGACCGTTCTGGACGTTGTGGTCATCACAGACACCGTGACCACGCAAGACTTTGTCTTGCAAGGTTCGCTGCTCAGTTACACGCCGCCAGCCATCGAAGAAACGATGGAGATTGGCGACGTGGTTAGCACCACCGTGACCGTGATGAACGATGGCCCGCTGCCGATTGAGTGGGAAGCCAGCATTGGCAACTACGGCGGCCCCGGCTTCGTCAGCGTAAAACCGGTATCCATTTCCATTCCGCGCTTTGAGGGACAACTGCCGGCCAGCAGCGAACCGCCTTCGACGGATCGCGCGCCCAATGCGCCGCA
>CAZDSN010000001.1:5236-25388 GCA_964507675.1 uncultured Ardenticatenaceae bacterium
ATGGTCTGGCTTTCGCCACCGGCGGCGCGGGCGGCGCGCAGTGGGCGTCGGCTGTACCCGAAAGCGGCGTTATTCCCGCCAACAGTTCGGCCACGTTTGAAGTGGTGTTTGACGCCCGTTCCTTGATCTCCACGGGCGACTACACAGCCGAACTCACCTTTTCCGGCACCTTTGTCAACGAAGTGCCACCCATGCCTTTGACGATGCATCTCGGTTGTACCAGTTGCGGTTTCCTGGAAGGAGCCATCACCGATGCGCTCACGGGCGACCCGGTCAGCGCCGAGATTCATATCACCGGCGGGGGCGGCTTCGATGTCACCCTGAGCGGCGACACCTACAGTCTGGCGGTGCAGCCGGGAACCTACGACATCATGGTCAGCGCCGATGGCTATCTGCCCGATTCGGAGACCGTATCGGTGGCTCAAGGCCAGACGGTAACGACTGACTTTGCTCTATATCCTGAAGAAGCGTTCCTGGAATACAGCCCCGCTTACATCGAAGAGTGGATGGAAATCGGCGACGTGGTCAGCACGACCGTCACCGTGATGAACACGGGTTACACGACGCTCGACTTTGAGGTGAACATCGGCGGCTACGGCGGCCCCGGCGCGGTCACCATCCGGCCCGTTTCTGTTTCCATTCCGCGCTTTGAGGGCGAACTGCCGGCCAGCAGCGAACCGCCTTCGACGGATCGCGCGCCCAATGCGCCGCAGTTGACGGCAGCGCAGGCGGGCGAGTTGTCGGCCATCCTGGGCGAAGCGGCTTACGGACTAGACGTCTTCCCAGGTATGAACCTGGTGAACTTCCCGGATGCGGACGTGCCCGGGTCGTGGAACATCATCGGCTCCGTGCCGCAGTTCCACCCGGCGGCGGACTTCCTCAACGGCGACTTCTCCACGTTGTACGCGATGGATTACGACACGAACCAGTTCGTGAGCATTGACACGGCCACCGGCGCACGCACCGTCATCGGCACGTCCATGCCCAACGGCAGTTGGACAGGCATGACCGGGGCCACGGATGGCACGTTGTACGCCAGTTCCAGCGTCTGCGGCACCAGTTCCACCCTGTACACGGTTAACCCGGCTACGGGCGCACTGACCACGGTCGGGCCAATAGGCGCGGGTACGTGCATCATTGACATCGCTATCAATGCTGCCGGCGAAATGTATGGCGTGGACATCGTCAGCGACGTGCTGTACCAGATTGACCCGAACACGGGTGCGGGCACAATGGTCGGCCCGGTAGGGGTCGGCGCTAACTTTGCCCAGGGCATGGACTTTGAAGAAACGTCCGGCATTCTGTACTGGGCAGCGTATACGGCTGCCGGCGAGATGCGGGTCATTGACACGACCACCGGCGCCAGCGCTCTGGTGGGCGGCTTCCCCGGCGGAGCCGAGATTGATGGTCTGGCTTTCGCCACCGGCGGCGCGGGCGGCGCGCAGTGGGCGTCGGCTGTGCCCGACGCGGGCTCTGTTCCGGCTGGCGCTTCAATGACGTTTGAAGTCGTGTTCGATGCCCGTTCCCTGATCCAGGTGGGCGATTACACGGCGGAACTCACCTTCTCTGGCAACTTCACCAACGATGTGCCGCCGATGCCGCTGACCATGCACCTGAGCTGCCCCACCTGCGGTATCCTGGAAGGGTCGGTAACGGATGCCTGGACAGGCGACCCGTTAACGGCCGACATCCACGTGACTGGGCCGGACGGTTTCGACTACATGACGACAGGTGACAGCTACAGTGTCGCGGTACCTGCCGGCATGTACGACTTCACCGTCTCCGCCGAAGGTTACTTTGATGGCACGGCTACGGTAGAAGCGGTAGCCGGGGCCACCGTGGTGACCGACTTCGCCCTCATTCCGCAAGTGGCCATTCTGGACTACATGCCAGACGTGATTGAAGTGACTGTGCCGTTGGGCGGCAGTGTCGTGGAGAACTTGATGCTGCACAACATCGGCACCCTGCCCTTCGACTTCAGCCTGACAGACGTGGAAACGGGCAGCCCGGCGGCGGCGCTGGTCACCTGCCCGCCCGATGCGTATGGCTACAGCTGCACGGACTCGACTGAGCCGGATGGCCTGGTCAGCTATGCATTTGAGGACATCTCTGGCACAGGCACGCCTATCTCTCTGGGCGACGACCAGGTGAGTGGGGCGATCCCGTTGGGCTTCACCTTCAATTACTATGGCACGGATTACACGGACGTCTACGTCAGCTCCAATGGCTTCCTGACGGTGAACGCCGGTTCCAGCAATGGCTGCTGTTCTGGGCAGCAACTGCCGAACACAGCCACGCCAAACGGGGTTATTTCGGGCTGGTGGGAAGACCTGAATCCGTCGTCGGGCGGCACGATCCACTACCAGATGTTGGGAACTGCGCCCAACTATTACCTGGTGGTGCAGTTCACCGGCGTGCCGCATTATCCGAGCGGCTTACCCGTGACGATGCAGTTCAAGTTGTTTGCCAACAGCAACAACATTGAAGTGCATTACATGGATGCGCCATCAGATGGTGGGCAGCATTCTGCCGGCATTGAAGATCAAGCCGGCGCAGTAGGTCTGTCCTACTACTACGGCACCGCTCCTCTGGCCTCTTCGCTGGCAGTCTGCTACCTGTATCCGGGTCAGTTTGCCTGCGGCAGCGGCGGCGGCGACGCGGCCTGGGTATGGCAGAACCCGGATGAAGGCACGATAGATGCCGGCATGATGCTAGACGTAGACGTCGTCTTCGACGCCTCCGTTGTTACCCAAACGGGCACGTACGAAGCGCAGTTGTACTTCGACGGCACGTTTGACAACGACGTCCCGCCGGCCACGCTGATCATGCACGTCGTCGAGCCGGATATCTGGTGGTCCATGGACTACACCTTCTACACGCAGGCGGGTATGTCCCATTCGGGCACGATGTACTTCGACTATGACGGTACCTTTACCGATGAAAGCGGCGACATGGGAATGTGGGAATTCTTCCCTGAACCGCCGCGCATCGGCATTGTGTACACGGATGGCTCGAACTGCAGCGCTGCCGCCTTTGGCCGCTACGTGGGCAACCTGCACGTATTCGGCTTCTGGACATGCCGCGACGGCTCTGGTCGCCAGGGTGTCTGGACAGGCACGGTCCTCACGGGCGCACTGCCAGAGGGGTACGCGGGGCGGCCGCTGCCCTTCGCTATGCCTGAGTAATGTGGTGATGATGTGATGTATCTGGCGGCTAAAGCGCAGCCAGATACGTTCCTGGAAGTAAGGATATGTTTTCATAAGTGATGCTGCCCTCGGGCAGCATCACTTTTTTTGTTTAGAGACCCTGTTGGGGCTTGCGGTGGGGACGCTGTTGTTGACGTAAGGGGATGCCACTCTTAGAGAAGACGCGGTGGTGTAAGCATTTCGCCTTCTGCCCAAACTAATTTGCCCCAAACTCCCAACCTCTGGGAACCGAACTGCTGCCGGCGGTGTATACTGTCGTAGATAACACTTTCCGGAAAGGTGCATGTGGCGAACTCTATAAAAGCGGATGCCCCCCCGGTGGGCGCCCACCCGGTGGAAGGCTACGAAGTGGACATCCGTGAAGTGGAATGGATCCAGCAGGCCCGGCAGAACGACGCGGCAGCGTGGGAGCAGATCGTAGGACGCTACCAGCAGCCTGTCTTTCGCCTGGCGTATCTTATCCTGAGCGACGCGGCAGACGCCGAAGAGGTCGCCCAGGACACATTTGTGCGCGCCTATTTGTCGCTGCATCGCTTTGACGAACAGCGGCCATTCCGCCCCTGGGTGCTGCAAATCACGCGCAACCTGGCGCGCAACCGCCGCCGCAGTCTGGGACGCTCTTGGGCCAACATCCGCCGTTGGTGGCAGCAGCAGCCGGGACCTATAGCCCCGCCGCTGCACCCGCAGCGAGCCAACACCCAACTGTTGTGGCAGGCGGTGCGCCAGTTAAAACCAGCCTGGCAGGAAGTCATCTACCTGCGCTACTTTCTGGCGCTTTCCGAAGCGGAAACAGCCGCGGCCTTAGACATTGCACCCGGCACCGTTAAATCCCGGCTGCACCGGGCGCTGGCTGCGCTGAAGGTTGTGATTGAACAAGAGTTTGTTGAGTTAATCGAATGAACAGTGAGCACAATGCGTGGGAAGCATCCCTTCAGGAAACAGCCGCTTCCTTTCCCTATCCACCAACCCCGGATGTGATCGCCAGCGTACGGCAGCGGTTAGCCGGCCCGCCGCCGCGCTGGACGCGGCGACAGATGGCATACGCGGTCACGCTGCTGTTGTTGGCGGTCAGTTTGCTGGCCGCGCCGCCGGTGCGGGCGGCGTTGGTGACCCTTCTCCGCGCGGGCGCTATCTCCATTTTCGTGGGCGAACCGACGCCAACGGCTGTTCCGCCCACTCAAGTTCCACAGACGTCGCCGCGCAACCCGTCTGATCTGCCGCTGTTGGCAACGACCGTGGACCCGCAGGCCGGGCGGGTCACGCTGGCCGAAGCCCAATCCCAGGCCCGCTTTGCCTTGCGTCTGCCGCCTGCTTACGGTTTGCCTGATGAGGTTTATGTACAACCGGTACCAGACCTGAGCCTGGACGGGCAGGTGGTAATCATGGTCTGGCGCGACCCGGCGCAGCCGGAGCAGGCGCGCCTGAGCCTATACCAGATTAACGCGGTTGACTATGGTCTGAAGCATGCGTCAAGACAGGTTGTGCAGCAGGTAGAGGTCAATGGCGAGATGGCTTTCTGGGTGGAGGGCGGGCACGAGATTCAGTTTCCAAACGGCTCTTATCTTGTGGAGCAGGACGTCCTCCTCTGGGTGGAGGACGGTGTTACCTATCGCCTGGAAAGCGGGTTGTCGCTGGATGAGACCGTGCGCATTGCCGAATCATTGAGACGGCTTGTTCCGAACCCGTAATTTTTGATGAAGCTGCTTTGAGGAGGTCTGTATGAAACGATGGTTACTTTTGTTGCTGATCGCCATTCTGGTTCTGGCGGCTGCCGGCATTCCGTTGGTTAAATCTCAGAATCCGCAGAGGGCGCTGGCGGCGCAAAAGCCGGTGACTGTTTCCAGACCCGCTGATCCGGCAACTGCCTGCGCCACGACGCGCCCGCCTGCGGTTCCGTTCACGCCGCCCGCGCCCTGGCCCGCGCAGCCGCCTACGCCGGGGCAGTTCTGGTATGGCGACGACGGGTTGTGGACGGCGCTGCCGGCAGATGGCAACTGGCGGCAACTGGCGCTGGGCGAGAAGTTTTGGTGGTGGAGCGCCGCCTTCGATGTTGCGGAGGATGCCACGCCCGACCTGACGGTGACTGCGCGGCGGCTGGACGGGGACGCGCCTGTTTTCCAGGCGTCGCCCGCCACAAATGGCTATCACGAGAGCTTTCATTGGGCCATGTTGATGGGCGTGCAACTGGCGTCGCCGGGGTGTTGGGAAGTGACCGGGCATTACAAAGATAGCCAGTTGTCATTTGTGTTGTGGGTCCCGTCAGAATAAAGGCCCATTACAGATTTCGCAGAATTAAGCAGATTGATGTTTACGTGGCTTTCATCCGCGTGAATCAGCGCTAATTTCGGCGTTAATCAGCGTCCTATTGACGAAGGAGAAAATCATGGCAAAGGCAAGACGTTTTTTGGGGATTCAATGGTCGGTTATCATTCTTTTGGCGGCGCTGGCGTATGCGCCAGCCTGGGCGGGCGGTTGGGCGGTGGTCACGTTGGCGGAGCTGCCGGGGCAGGTGACTGCCGGGCAGCCATTTGTTGTGGAATTCTCCGTGCGCCAGCATGGGCAAACGCTGCTGCCGGGGCTGTCGCCCACGATTACGGCTGTGCGCCCGGATATGGGAGAGCGGGTGCAGGCGCAGGCGGCGGAAAGTAAGCAGCGGGGGTTTTATGAGGCGTCTGTGACGCTGCCGGCAGCGGGCTCCTGGGATTGGACGATAGACGCTTTTGGCGAGACGCACACCATGCCGCCGCTGACGGTCATGGTTGGGGCAGGGCTGACGCCAGCGCCAGCGACCAGTTCGGCGGCTGCTGCCAATCCGCTGCCCTGGGGCGTGGGCGTAACGGCTCTGCTTGCTGCCGGCAGTCTGGCTCTTATCTGGAGGCGGCAGCGGCGGCGCGTCTGGCTGGTGGGCGCGGCGGCGGCGCTGCTGGTCTGCCTGGGGACGTTTGCCTGGCAGTGGTCGCCGCCAACGGCGCTGCTGGCGGAAGGAGAGGTCCAAACAGATCCTGCGCCAGAGCATGCGGCTGCGGGAGAGAGCGTTGCCGCTATTGCCCCACAGCAAATGGGTGAGGCGCTGTTTGTGGCGAAGGGGTGTATCCAATGCCACCGGAACAGCAACGTAACCATGAGCATGAACCCTGACGACATGCGCGACTTTATCTTTGCTCCCGACCTGACAAACTATCAAGGCAGCCCTGAGTATTTGCGCCTATGGCTGGCGGGCCCAGCCAGCGTGAAACCCAAAACGCAAATGCCCGACCTGGGCTTGAGCGAAGCGGAGATCGAGACGCTGATCGCCTTTGTGACCGCGCCGGAGTGAGTAGCGTCGCAACTGCCTGTTCATCGCTGCCCGGGCAGTTCGCTAAATTGCCCTACAATGGGATTTCTTGACGCTTTCCAGGCATGATGCTATGATGCCGCTGTGAGGGCGAACGACCAGATAGATCGTTCGGTAAAACACATGCAAACTTTATCTGTAGCCTGCTTTTATTATTGGAACAAACCACCCGCGCCGCGTCTGGCACAGGAGGTTCGTTCTGCTTGAAAGTCCAGGAAGCAGGGACAGAAGAACGAAGCAGCTTTTTTGAAAGACGCGGCCCAACCAGCCGCGTCTTTTTTTGTCCATTTTCTCGCAGCAGGAGTAGGAGAAGAGATAGATGATCGTTGTTATGCAACCCCAGGCAAAGGAAGCGGATGTACAGGCTTTGGTCACGCGCGTTGAAGAGGCAGGCTGCAAGGTGCATTTGAGCGTGGGCGTGGGCCGCACGGTGATTGGTATTATTGGCGATGGCACGATCATTGACGCCCGCCAGATCAGCCGCATGGAAGGCGTGGAAAATGTGGTGCCCATCAGCAAACCGTACAAAGCCGCCAGCCGGGAGTTCCACCCGGGGGATACCGTTTTTGCGGTAGGGGACGTCGCCATTGGCGGCAATGAGTTGGTGATGATTGCCGGCCCCTGCTCGGTGGAAGGGCGCAGCCATTTGATCGAACTGGCGTTCGCCTGCCAGGAAGCCGGGGCAACCATCTTGCGCGGCGGGGCTTATAAGCCGCGCACGTCGCCATATGCTTTTCAAGGGCTGCAAGAGGAGGGGCTGCGTTATCTGGCAGAGGCGCGGGAGGCAACGGGTATGCCGGTGGTCACGGAGGTGTTGGACCCGGCGCTGGTGCCGCTGACGTGCCAGTACGTAGATATTCTGCAAATTGGGGCGCGCAATATGCAAAACTATGCCCTGCTGAATGCCGTGGGGAAGTCGGGCCACCCGGTGGTGCTTAAGCGCAGCTTTAGCGGCACGATTCTGGAGTGGCTGATGTGCGCCGAATACATTTTGAGCCACGGCAATAACCGGGTCATTTTGTGCGAGCGGGGCATTCGAGCCAATGAAACAGAAACGCGCAACACGTTTGACTTGAACGCTATTCCCGTTATCAAACAGCTTTCTCACCTGCCGATTGTGGCTGACCCCAGCCACGCTACCGGCAAGTGGGAGTATGTGGGGGCGGTGGCGCGGGGAGCGGTGGCCGCGGGCGCAGATGGGCTGATGATTGAAGTGCATCCGCAGCCGGATATGGCCTGGTCGGATGGTCGCCAGTCGTTGAAACCGGAGAAGTTCGCGCAGTTGGTGCGGGAAGCGCGGCTGGTGGCGCAGGCGGTGGGGCGGGATGTGCCGCTGCCGCGCGTGCGGCAGCGGGTCAATGGGCAAGTGCGACTATAACCCCACCGCGACAGGGACGGTTGCGCCACGTGGTTATGCCTTGTTTGGGGGCGTTTGTGAATCTGTTATACTGGGGGGCATGGATGTCAGCGACTCCCCGGTGGCGGTGTTTAGCATTCTTTTTGACGATGTGATTCCCATGCGCGACCCGGTGACGGATCAGCGCCTGGATCAGATGTGGGTAGCGGTAGATGGGCTGCCGCAAATGATGGCGCGCCCGCAGTGGCTGCGCGACCGCTGGAATGAGCCGGCGGCTTATGTGCGCGGGCGCCGGCAGGTGCAGGTGGAGGTTGTCTTTCTCTTGCCAGATGCGAACGCCGCTGACCTGCCGGCATATGTTTATGCGCAGAGTGCCTATGGGGATTTGCCGCGGCAGCGGGTGGCCTGGCAGGTGAACGAGGCCGGGTTGAGCGCGCCTGTTTCCTTTCGGCTGGATGCGCCGCTGCCGGCACAAATTGGCGTGCACGAGTTTGTTTTTGCGTGGTTTGCCACCTTTGCCGACGAAAGGCGCACCCTTTCCCTGGGAGAAACGCACCATCTCATTTGCACCACCTGGCAGGCGTTCACGCCTGACCCCGCGCAAGAGTTGCATGAGTGGGTGTACCAGCCGCTGCTATTGTGGTCGTGCCGTTGGGCGACGGGGCAGGACAGCGCCAGAGGAATTTGCGACGCTTTGCTGTCTTATTTGCCGCAGAGCGGGTTCACTTATGGATTGGCAGGCAGCTACACGGTGCGCAGCCTGTTGCTACACGGCAGCGGTATGTGCGCCGCCTGGAGCAGGTTCTTCCAGCAGTTAGCCTACTGCCAGGGTGTAACGCTGGTGCGGCGTTGTTTGACGCTTGTCACCGTCTCCCAGCCGTCGCAGCAGCAGTGGTGGCATGCCCTGGTCATTAAATCGCCCGGCCTTAACCAGCGCATCCCACAGGCGGAAGCGCAGACGTACTATGATATGGAAGCTGGCTTCCCCCTGTCATCGAAAGAGCCCGCGCCCGTGGCCACGGTAACAGAACCGCGCTACATTTTTGCGGGTTCGCCCCAGGAGATGGTAGGCGTTCAGCCAGCTTCCCACTGCGTTACCTTTTTGCAGGAGGACGACTCCTGGCAGGAGGGCGCCGGTGGTTTGTACCTGTATGACCCCAGCTTTGGCCAGGGGCCCTATGCCCTGGCCCCACTGTCCTTTGCCCCTGGCGATTTTGTCAGCGGCACGGCGCTGGCGGATTTTAAGACAGTTTATCTGGACAAAGCAGTGGATTATTTGCTAGGCAGCGTTGATAATGGAGGGGAGTTGTATCAGGTGGCGTGGTCGGGCGACCCGCCGCAGCCGGTGGACGGCTTGTGTGTGAAGACGCGCCTGATTCCGGCAGAGGCTATCATGATTGCCTGGACAGAGGAATGAAAGAAAATTTGTAGCGCAAACTATTAGTTTGCGTGGAGAAACTTGTACAAGTTTGCGCGGACAAACTAACAGTTTGTCCTACAGAGGAGATTACTTTTATGAAAGCGAAACAGTGGGCAAGCCCACCCGCCATGCAGATTGACCCCAAGAAATCGTATCTGGTCACGATGGAAACCAATCGGGGCACAATTGAGATTGAGCTTTATGCGCAGCACGCGCCGGTGACGGTGAACAACTTTGTTTTCCTGAGCCGCGAAGGGTTTTACGATGGCGTTTCTTTCCATCGCGTCATCAGCAATTTTGTGGTCCAGGGGGGCGACCCGACGGGCAGCGGTTCCGGCGGGCCCGGTTATCGCTTTGCCGACGAGACAGCCGGCAACCCGCTGAAGCATAAGCGGGGGGTGTTGTCTATGGCAAATGCCGGTCCCAACACCAATGGCAGCCAGTTTTTCATCACCCATTCGCCGCAGCCACATCTGGATGGGCGACACACCGTCTTTGGTAGTGTGACGAAAGGGCTAGATGTGGTTGACGCCATCCGCGCGGGGGATAAGATGATAAAGGTGACGATTAGCGAGCGTTAGGCGGTTTGGGTAGACGGCTATTCCTGGCAAAAGCGCGTGGGGTGTGCCGGCAGCACACCCCACGCGCTTTGTGTTTTGGGGCAGGCGTGAACAATGACGCGGTACATTAGTGACGGATGCCACTAGACAATCTGCCCGCACCCGCCTACACTGGTTGAATCAGTTTGAGGCGTCGGTAGTGCGGACAAACTAGAAGTTTGTCCTACATTCATCAAGGAGGCGGCAATGGCGGTAATGTTTTCTGATACACAACAAAAACCATTAGAAGCGGATGCAACAGAGCGGATGCGGGCGCTGATTGAGGCTATCAGCAGTTATATCGAGCACTATCATGGCGGAGCCGTCACCATGGTTGCCTTTGATGGACGGACACTGCAAGTGCGGATGTCGGGAGCTTGCGAGGGCTGCCGTCTGGCGCCCACGACGCTGCACGGCTGGGTGGAGGGGACTGTGCGCCAGTTTTTCCCCGATCTGGAAGCGGTCGTGGCCGTTTAGGGCCCATCCACAAATTAGTTCCCGTTCTTGTGTGCCTGGGACAGCATTTGTGGATGGGCTGACAAGTGACCGGGTTCCGTGAAAAACGGAAGTTATTCTTAGACGGTCACTTAGTCTCACGCAGAAATGTGGAAACATGGCGTTAATCAGACAAGACCCCTGTCCGATTGCCCGCATGATCAATTCTGGACGCACTGTTATCTGGCTGCCACAAATTTGACAAAAACCTGGACAAAATCTAGTCAGATGTGTTAGCATAAGGCAGTTGGCTCCTGTTCTACCAGGGGCCAATTACCGGACCTGATTTCTTTTGCCCAGGTCAGGGCGCGCATACCCATACCCATTCATAGGACCCATGCCACTATGTTCGATGCTTCCACAACGCCAACGTTTAACATGAAAGTCGTGGTACAGGAAACGGGCCTCAAGCCTGACACTTTGCGCGCCTGGGAACGTCGTTATGGCGTGCCTGCGCCGGAGCGTACAGCAGGGGGACATCGCCTGTATTCGCAGCATGAAATTGACATGTTGAAATGGCTGATCGCCCGTCAGGAGGAGGGGTTGAATATCAGTCACGCCGTTGAGTTGTGGCGGCAGTTAGAGAGTGAGGGGCAGGACCCCTTGCTCAGTTATGGTCACGAGGCTTCCCCTCCGCCAACCCCCAAACCGGCGCTGGTGGCGGGCGGGCGGATTGATGCGCTGCGCGAAGCATGGATAGTGGCCTGTCTGCGTTTTGAAGAGTTTACGGCGCAGCAAATCCTGGCACAGGCGTTTGCTATTTTCCCCATGGAGACAGTTTGTTTTGAGCTGTTGCAAAAGGGACTGCAGCACATCGGTGCAGCCTGGTATGAGGGGCAGGTGAGCGTGCAGCAAGAGCATTTTGCCTCGGCGCTGGCCGTGCGGCAGCTTGAGTCTTTGTTGTCGTCAATGGCTTCCGCTGTCCGTCAGGGGCGGCTGCTGGTGGTCTGCCCGCCAGGAGAGCAGCACACTTTTAGCCCGCTACTGCTGGCGCTGCTGCTGCGCCGCCGTGGTTGGGATGTGGTTTACCTGGGGGCCAACGTGCCACTGGCCCGCCTGGAAGCGTCAGTACAGGCCATAAAGCCGCAAATGGTGTTGGTGGCGGCGCAAACGCTGCCGACAGCGGGAACAACGATGGATATGGCGCGTCTGCTGCAAGGAATCGGCGTCCCGCTGGCGTATGGCGGGGGTGTATTTAACCACATAGCGGCGGCGCGGGAGCGTATTCCGGGTTATTTCTTGGGCACGAGTCTGCCCGAGGCGCCGGCCAGAGTGGAAGAGTGGTTACATGCGCTGCCACCCCTGCCGGCAGTCTTGCCCGTCTCTGCAGCGTACGAAGAGGCGCGGCTGCATTTTGAGGGGCGCCGCGCCCTGATCGAATCGTATGTGCATGAGAATATCCAGATGGCGGAGCTATCACGCGCCTTATTGCTGGGCATTAACAAAGACCTGGGCGAACAGATCGTCGCTGCGCTGAAACTGGGGGACATGGCCCTACTGACGCCCAATATTGAGTGGGTTCAGGGTTTGTTAATGAATTGGCAGTATCGAATGCCGGCAAAAATCCTGCGCTACTACCTCTCCGTCTATGCCGATGGCGCGGCGGCACACCTGGACGAAAGGGGAGAACCGCTGCTGGCCTGGCTGCGCCAGATCAGGTAGAGACGTTGCGGGTAGAGACGTTGCGAGTAGAGACGTTGCGAGTAGAGACGTTGCAATGCAACGTCTCTACCTAACAGCAGGTGCGCACATCCACCACACGCTCCACGACAGGCGTGACCGCGTCGCGAGCCTGGGCTTCGCTGATACCCGTCACCTTGAAAGTCACGATCCGGTTGGTGGTGTCTTCGCCACAAAACTGCCCCAGGGCCACAAAGCTGCCGCCGGCGCGGGCAATGGCTTGTGTCAGCTCGCCCAACTCGCCCGGTTTGTCCGGCACGACCACCGTCACGCGCACACCTGTCTCCCGCGCACCCATCAACTCCAACAATATCTTGAAGAGATCGGTTTCCGTGATCAGGCCCACCACGCCGCCATCGGACACTACGGGCAGTCCGCCTATCTTATTGTCCGCCATAATACGGGCGGCCTCTTCAATGGGCGTATCTTCGGTGACAGTCAAAACATGTGTGGTCATCACGTCTTTCACGTGAATTTTGCTCACCAAATAGTTGATTTCCCACACGCTTAACGATGTGGCGTCGGAGGGGGCAGCATGAATGAGGTCCTTATCGGAGACAATTCCCAGCATTTTGCCGTCCTGGATGACGGGCATACGCCGGATGCGTTCGCGCTGCATCAGCTTGAGCGCATCTAGAATCGGTACATCTGGCTTGATGGAAATAACGGGATGTGACATACGTTCTTTAACTAGCATGGAAACCTCCAAGATTTCAGTTTGGCCGCTGACAATATCATACACCAGCCTTGAGTCGTGTTTCAAGGGGAGTCGGCTCGTTTTCC
Source organism: uncultured Ardenticatenaceae bacterium (assembly GCA_964507675.1). Classification (GTDB taxonomy): domain Bacteria; phylum Chloroflexota; class Anaerolineae; order Promineifilales; family Promineifilaceae; genus JAGVTM01. The sequence continues at coordinate 18,111 of CAZDSN010000001.1, forward strand.
CAAATCGCCCGGGGCGAATTGGCCCGGGGCAGCCAGACGGTAAAGTGGCTGCCCTGGCCTGGCTGGCTGGTAACCTCCAGACGCCCCCCATGGGCCGACACCAGTTCCTGGGCGACGCTTAAACCTACCCCCATACCATTTGTTTCTCCGGCATGGGCGGCTCCCCGGTAAAAGGGAGTAAAGATACGGGTCTGCTCCTGCAAAGGAATACCCGGTCCCGTATCGCTTATGCGTATCCACACCTCTTGCGGGGTTGCGCCAGCGGTCAGGTGAACCGAGCCGCCAGAGGGAGTATACTTAATAGCATTGCTAAGCAGGTTGCTTATTACCTGCCCGAGTCGAGTTTCATCTATGGTAACCAGGGGCAGCGAATCGGGCACATCTTCCTGCCAGACCAGTTTTTTGCGCTGCGCCAACTCCTGCCAACTCCGGGCCACTTCTAGCAGAAAGTGGCTTAAAGAGACGGTTCTGTATTCCATCTCCCCAAAGCCAGTGGCCTGGTTGTGCAAACCGGCCAGATCCGCCAGTAAGTGATTCAAACGACCTTCTTCGCCTTGCATCCCCAGCAAAATCTCGCGCCGTAGTGCGGGGTCTTTGCCTGCGCCGGCGAGCAAAGCGCTGGTAGCCGCGCGCAAGGCTGTTAATGAGTTGCCCAGTTCGTGATTCAGGTAGTGGAGCAACTGCCGCCTGTTTTCTTCCACTTTAGCCAGCCGCTGCACCAGCCGGTTGACGGCTGATAATAACTGCAAGATTTCCGTTGGTCCCCGCTCTGGCAAAGGTTCCGGCTGTTGTTGGTTTGCCAGGCGCTGCACCGCTTCGGTTACCTGGCGCAGCGTCTGGCCCAGACTCTTACTCAAGGCGAAAGCCAGACCGATGCCACCTACCAGGCCAATTGCCAGCACGATGGCGATTAAATGCCGCAGCGTCAACACCTGATCATAAACGTTAGACAACTGCTGGGTCAACCGAATAACGCCGATCACCTGATTATCATTTCCCCAGGCGGGTACAAACACGTCCACGATGTCGTTTTCCAGCCCCCGGCTAAAGCGGGAATTGACAACGACTTCGCCAGCCAGGACTTTTTCCAATACGGGCAGGTTTTCCACGGGCTGCCCCAGCCTGGGAGCATCTGCTTCTTTGGAGGAAGCCAGCAGCGTACCATCTGTGTCTATTAAGGTTACCTGGGCGGAGAGCGAAAGCCTGGCCCGTTGGATAAAAGCCTGGGCGCGATCCTGGTCTTCCCAAATGATGGGAGCATCGGCAGCTAATTCAGCTACCAGTACGGCCTGGCCCGTTAATTCGCCAGCCACATTCGTTAACAAGAATCGCGTCTGTAAAACATAATTCAGGGCCAGGTCAGTGACGACAATAACGATTACTAGAGGCAGTATGTGGCTCAAAATGAGCCTGCCGGCCAGAGTTTTGATCATGTTTCCGTTGTTTGCAGTTTATAACCAACCCCGCGCACCGTCATGATACGTTGGGGTTGGTCAGGGTCCTTTTCTAGTTTCTTGCGCAGCCAGCGAATATGCACATAGACCACCTGCTGCTCGCCGGCATATTCTGGCCCCCACGCCTGTTCCAGAATGTCGTCAATGGACATGACATGGCCGGCATGCAGCGCCAGGACGTGCAGCAGCGCAAATTCACGGGGCGAGAGCTGGACAGGTTCGCTGGCTACGGTAACGGTATGAGCAGCCGGGTCAATAACCAGGTCATCTACGTGAATGGATGTCTCAGGCGTGATCAGGGTAGGGGAGGGGGTATGTTGGGTGCGGCGCAGGACAGCTTTGATGCGCGCCAACAGCACGCTTTCGTCAAAGGGCTTGGTGATGTAATCATCCGCGCCTAACTGCAGGCCGAGGGCTTCGTCTAACTTTCGCCGCCGGCCGGTGAGAAGAATGACAGGGATGCCTGTTTCGTGGTGCAGATAGGACAGGGCATCGAGGCCATCCATGCCGGGCAGGCCAATATCAAGCAGCACCAGGTCAGGGGGGTCGTGCCGGCACAAAGCCAACGCCTCTTCCGCATAGGTGGCTGTGCTGACCCGGTACCCGGCATCTGTCAGGGTAAAAGCCAGACTTTGCCTGAGCAAAGTATTGTCTTCAACAAATAAAATGTGAAACATCCAAGTAGCTCGACTAGTTCACCCGAACCCCGGTGATTTTATCCTGGTATGGTTTCCTTAAGCAAACCATAAGTTCACCAATAATATATCTTAAAGATGTACGTAAACATATACTCTATAATAACCCATCAGGCGATATTTTTCCTATAAATCGCTGTTGATTCGGGATGCTGGCCTCAGCCGGTCAAATGATATAGCTGTGTAGGAAATGGTTGGCTTCCATATTTTCCTGTACAGCTTGTAGGGAATGAATTTCACGGGGCGGGTGAGACAGCTTGCTTATACTACATGCTGGCGCGTTTTCCCCAGGCTTTGTGATTTAACCCCCATTGCAAATATAACAACCTGCCACACTATTGGAGGAATGCCCTCGATCGGGTCAGGGCTGTAAACAATGATGAACCTGTACCTTACGAAAGAAAGTAACCCTATGGGAGTCCAGGAATATCCATACTGGCCAACGCTGGTGGATGTGCTGCAATGGCGAGCGCAAAACCAACCAGACCAGATGGCTTTCCAGTTTTTGGTTGATGGCGAACAAGAAATCGAGACGATGACTTACCAGGAACTCGATCAGGGGGCGCGGGCAGTGGCTGCTCAATTACAGCAGCTGGGCCTGCCGGGTGAACGAGTTCTCATGTTTTACCCTTCTGGCCTGCCATTTGTGACAGCCCTGATGGGTTGCCTTTATGCCGGCGTTATCGCCGTGCCGGCTTATCCGCCGAACGACAATCGCTTCCTGGCGCGCATCCAATCTATGATGCACAGCGCCAATGTGCAAGCCATCCTTACTACCAACGAAGTTCACAACCGCATGGCGCAGCGCTTCACCGAGACCAGCGTTGTCCACCAACTCACCACCCTCATAACCGACACCATTCCCAGCGAGGTGGCCGGTCAGTTCAGGCCTGAACCCATCTCCCCCGAGTCGGTCGCTTTTCTTCAGTACACGTCTGGTTCCACGGCCCAACCCAAAGGGGTCATGGTCACCCATGGTAACATCATGGCCAACCAGATCATGATCCAGCGCGCTTTTGAAAATCACGATCAGATGATAGTTGGCGGCTGGCTGCCTTTATTTCACGACATGGGCCTGACGGCAATCCTTTTCCAGCCCCTTTACCTGGGCGTTCCCAGCATCTTTATGTCCCCGGTGGACTTCATTCGCAAACCTATCCGCTGGCTGCAAGCCATCAGCCGCTACAAGATTACCACGACCGGCGGACCTAACTTCGCCTATGAACTTTGCCTGACCCATACCAGCGAGGCAGAACGACAGGGGCTCGACCTGCACCATTGGGAAGTCGCTTTTAATGGGGCTGAGCCAGTGCGCCACCACACCTTGCGGCGCTTTCTGCAGACGTTTGCCCCGTACGGGCTGCGCCGCTCAGCCCTGTTCCCCTGCTATGGCATGGCCGAAACAACGCTGCTGATTTCGGGGCAAAGAAATGCCCTGACCTGTTTATATGTAGATGAATCGAGTTTACAGCAAAACCAGGTGCGCGTTCTGGACGAATCGGAGCCGGGCAGCAAGCCATTGGTGGGGTGCGGGCGGACTGATTGGCTGGATCAGGAAGTGCTCATTGTCAATCCGGAAACATATCAGGTATGCCCTGAGGACATCGTGGGCGAAATCTGGATAGCCGGCGCCCACGTGGCCAAAGGGTATTGGAATAACGCGGAAGCCACCCGCGAAACCTTTGCGGCCTATACCACCAACCCGCGCCGCGGCCCATTCCTGCGCAGCGGCGATTTGGGCTTTGTGTATGATGGGCAGCTTTATATCGCTGGCCGCCGCAAGGACCTGATTATCATCCGCGGGCGCAATTACTACCCGCAGGATATTGAACAGGTGGCCGAACAGGTGCAGCCGGCGCTCTTCCCTTCATCGGTGGCCGTCTTTTCGGTAGATGTGGCCGATGAAGAAAAAGTAGTGATTGTAGCGGAGGTTGACCGCGCTTATGTGCCTGGTTTGAACGCCGATTTGTTGGCGCGCCCCATCGTGCGGGCGGTATCCGAGAAGTTTGAACTGGCCGTGCATGAGGTTGTTTTCTTGCAACCAACCACCCTGCCAAAAACCTCCAGCGGCAAACTGAAGCGGGGAATGACTCGCCAAAGATACCTGGAAAACAAACTGGAAGCCCTGGATACCTGGCGCAGCGGGCCAGCGGCCCCGGCCCCCACCCAGGTCACGGATGCGGTGGGGTTGCAGCGCCAGCTAGAGAATGAGATACAGCATTGGCTGGCTCAGCGCCTGGAACAGACGCCGCACTCCATTGATAAGACGACGCCGCTGGCCAGTTTTGGTCTGGACTCGATTACGGTCATTGAGCTGTCGGTAAAACTGGAAAAGATGATAGGCCAGTCTATTCCAGAGACAGTCATTTATGATTATCCCAACATCACGGAACTGGCCGCCTATCTGGTCAAGCTGGTTTATCCCGCTGAGAAAAACGGCCACGCTCTGAGCGCCGTTAAGGACGTTGGGCAAAATGGGAAACAGACGCCAGTGGCAGCCAAACCCACCATTGCTGTGCCTCGATTTTCGGCGCGCCGCCCGTCAGGCGGCGGCCCGCAAGCCGGGGGGAAAGGGGAGAAACATGAACAATAATAATCCGGGTGTTGTCTTGACAGATTTTCAGCCGCTGCTGCTGCGGCCGGCAATCCCGCAGGAGAATATGCTGGAGTACACCGCCTGGCTGCTGGCTACGGCCCGCTGCGTGAATGAACAAATCACATCGCAAACCCAGGCTGATCACATCTTTTCGCAAGCGCAAGAGCGCATGTACCGCTTTGGCGTTTCGCCCGACATTGTCGGCCAACGCCAACTGGTAGCTATGCCTTGCGCCCTGGCCGATGCGGATCCCGCCACCTATGAACCAGAGCTGCCGCCGCTGCTAGACAATATGCTGGATGACCCGCGAGGCCATGCCCTGGATGCCCGACTGCAAGCCTATCGGGAACTGGTATATGAGTTTTTGGAGCGCATCTATGCCGCCGAAACAGACCCCCCTGACGACGTGATCCACGTTACCTGTACGGGCTACCTCTCACCCAGTCCGGTGGAACGCTTTTTCTCTGATAAAGGGTGGACGCAAACCACCGTGACGCACTCCTACCAGATGGGGTGTTATGGCGCCTTTCCGGCAGTACGTATGGCAGTGGGGTTCATGAGCGCTTCGTACTTCACCGCGCCGGCGCCCAAAACCCGTATTGATATTGTACATTCAGAACTGTCGTCGCTGCATTTCAGTCTGCTTAACCAGACGCCCAATAACCTGATAACGATGTCCTTGTTCAGCGATGGTCTGGTTAAGTATTCAGCTATGCCGCTGGCGGAAATTGAGCGGCAGGGTAAGCGAGGCGTGAAGGTGCTGGCGATTAAGGAGCATTTGCTGCCCCATTCGCAAGATGACATGACCCTGGTGCCCGGCCCCTACCAGTTTGACATGTACCTGTCCAAGTACGTGCCGCTGCTCATTCGACAGGCGATTTATCCGTTCACGGTGGATTTGTGCCGGCAGGTGGGGATTGACTTTGAAGCAGAAAAGCATAACATGGTGTTTGCCATACACCCGGGCGGCTCTAAAATTCTAGACCACATCCGTGACCGCCTGGGCATTTGCGAGGAGAAAATGGCTATTAGCCGGCGCATATTGTACCGGCATGGCAACATGGCCTCCGCTTCTATCCCCCACATCTGGAAAGAGATCGCCGAAGATGATTCGATTCCTGCCGGCACTAAAATCATGAGTATGGGTTTTGGCCCCGGTCTGACGGCTACAGGTCTCATCCTGGAAAAAGTATAACCAACAGACACGATCCTTATGGCTAATAAATACCGCGTTCCAGCCTATGCCTACTACTTGACCAAAGCGCTACACACCGCCGCCCCTCTGTGGATTGGCATGAGCCAGGTGGAGACGGCGCTGCTGCGGCAGAAACTGACCAGTCCAGACTTTGAACGTCCGGTGTATATCGGGGCTATGCCTCGTTCGGGCAGCACCATCACCCTGGAGATGTTGAGCGAACACCCAGACCTGGGCACCAATTTCTATCGGGACCTGCCTATGCCCTGGCTGCCCTACTTCTGGCATTGGCTGGTGCAGCGGCTGCCGCTGCCGGCAGAACAACCCACCGAACGCATTCACAAGGATCGCCTGCTGGTGACCAACGACAGTCCCGAAGCGGTGGAGGAAGTCGTCTGGATGCGCTTTTTCACCCATTTGCACAACGAAGCCGTCAACAACACATTAGATGGCACGGTATCCTATCCTCGCTTCGAGAAGTTTTATGGGCAGTACGTGAAGAAGCTGACTTTGTCGCGTGGGGCCAAACGGTATCTGGCGAAGAACAACTATAATGCCACCCGCCTCAAATACATTCAACGCCTTTTCCCGCAGGCGCGCTTTCTGCTGACTGTGCGCCATCCGCTAAACCACATTGCTTCGTTGATGAAGCAAGATCGGGTATTGGGAGAGGAGCAAAAAAGCGACCAGGTGCATTTTATGACGCGGCTCATGGGGCATTATGAGTTTGGTCAGGATCGCCGCTGTGTGAATGTAGGCGATGCGGCGCTGGTGGCGGAGGTCAATCGCTTGTGGCGAGAAGGGCGGGCGGTGCGCGGCTGGGGGATGTACTGGAGCCATACGTATGACCACCTGTTGGATCAGGTAGAGGCGGATGCGGAACTGCGCCAGGCGTGTATGGTGGTGCGGTACGAGGACCTTTGCCAGCGTTCCGGGGAAACGATAGACCGCATCCTGGCGCACTGCGACTTGCCCGCTGCCCCTTTTGCCGCTGCCCGCGCCAGATATATCCAGAAGTTGGAACTGCCGGCCTACTACCAGCCCAATTTCAGCGCGCAAGAACAGCAGGACATCGCCGAAACGACGCAGGCAACGGCGGCGCGGCTGGGGTATTGATGGGGGAGGCAGCTATGTTGTCTATTAATGGGGCTGGCGTCTCCGCCGATTATCGCCCGGCGCGCATGTCGCTGTATGACCGGCTGATTGCGCCGGCAGTGGCCGACCTGGCGCAGGCGCTGCAACATCTGTTAATCCAAGACGCCCCCATCGGCGCGCAGGTGTTAGATGTGGGGTGCGGCGGCGGCCAGATCCCGCTGCAAATCGTTACCAACCGGTCCG
>CAZDSN010000001.1:25488-32532 GCA_964507675.1 uncultured Ardenticatenaceae bacterium
GATGTGGGGTGCGGCGGCGGCCAGATCCCGCTGCAAATCGTTACCAACCGGTCCGACTTGCGGTTGACGGGCATAGACCTGGCGGCGGGGCAGGTGCAGAGAGCGCGGCAGCGGGCGCTGAATGCCGGCAAAACGCTGCACTTTACCCACGGTTCGGCTCTGTCCCTCCCGTTTGCCACCGCTCAATTCGATCTGGTTTACAGCATTGGCTCGATCAAGCATTGGCCGCAGCCGGCGCAGGGATTGGCTGAATGCGTGCGGGTGCTGCGCCCTGGGGGGCGTTTGCTGGTGGTCGAAGTAGATGGCGACTGCACCCCAGACCAGGCCCATGCTTTTGTGGGTCAATGGCGTCTGCCTGGTGTGCTCAAACCGGCGGCCCGCCGCTTCTTTCTCAACCGGGTGGTGACGCAATCATTCGGCCAGGCGCGGCTGCGGACCATGTTGTCCCCCCTGCATCTGGACCAATGGCAGGTCACTAACGTCCCTGATGGCCCGGCCTGGCTGGCGCAGGCCATTCGCTAATGGATATGGCGTTAAACGGTGAGCCTTATGCCGGCATTCTGGGGGGGGCAGCCGCGCCAATAGTGACAGACCTCACCCCGGATATGTGCCTATTATCCTTCTGTTAGACGGGCAGCGTCAGGTATGCTATTGATGTATCACTCATTCCCCAATGGGTGTGTTTTGTGTAGTACGGGGCAGGAGGGCGGATTGCCAACCTGTGTCATGGATTTTCTCCGCGGCTTCGCGTGAGACTATTATCTGGGGGGGTATATGGACAAACCAACCATTTGCCCTACATTTCCAGGAGAGTATCCAATGAAAAAAATACTAATCATCTGTTTGATGGTGACCCTGTTTGGGGTGGCCCGTGTTTCGGTTGCCGCGCCAACGCTGGACCAGCAAACCCCAGAAGGCTTCCAATTAGTTCCCAATTTGCCTTCCGGCCAGCCGGTGGGAACCGAAGTCATCTGGGACATCATCCCCCTTGAACCGTTGCTCTATGAATACCGGCTCAGCTACGTACGCGGCAACGGAGATATGCAGATCATGTACGATTATGGGACGAAGCAAAGCTTTGAGTGGGTGCCACTGGAGGAAGGTTTCTACGTAGTTGTGGCTTCTATTCGGGAGAAAGCTACGGGAGAAGTCAACCAACTAACACAAACCTTTATACTGCAGCCGCGGGCCACGACAGCGCCGGTGGTATCCCCTACCGCCCATCCATTGGTGGCCCTCTACAGCGCCCCGGCCTGCACGGCAGGGAACCAACTCCGCGTCGTTTTTCTGCTGCAAGGCGGTACGCGCGTGGCTTCTACGGATATGAAGCCATGCCAGACAGGCCACAGCCTCAACTTCTATGTGGGGGGAATGCGGCCGCAGTCGCTGTACTGGATCATTCAAGAGGAGCTTGACGCTCAGGGGAACCACCTGGCCAATGGTCCGCTGCGCTATTTTGTGACGGGGGCTTTGGGGATAGAAATGCCGGCGCTCACTGTCACTGTGCCGCCGGATCCGGCGGTGAGCTACGCTGAAAATGTGGTGTTGCACGGCGGCGTGTATGGTTCCGGGATAATCAACCGCATTCCGCCCTTCCCGTATGCCACGGACCTGTCGGGGCGCACGCTCTGGTATTACCAATTGGAGGACCCCAACGAATTCAATGCCATGCTGTTTTACCCAGGGGCCGGCGGCACCTTCTTGATGAAGGTGGACGTAGGTGATTACCAGGGGTGGATGCTGCGAGAAGTAGACCTGGCGGGGAACGTGGTGCGCGAGACGAATATTGACAGCATCAACGCCCAGTTAGCCGCGCTGGGTTATTCCGAACCCTTTACTTCCTTCCACCATGAGTCACTACCCTTGCCCAATGGGGATGTAGCCGTGTTGGGCAGCGTGGAACGCATCCTGGTAGATGTGCAGGGACCGGGGCCGGTGGACGTGCTGGGGGATTACGTGGTGGTGTTGGACTCGAACTGGCAGGTGAAGTGGGTGTGGAATGCCTTTGATCATCTGGACACCTACCGTTTAGCGGTGCTGGGCGAGGTGTGCCAGCACCAGGGGATTGGCTGCCCGCCGGTGCTGCTGGATTCACAGGCCAATGACTGGACCCACGCCAACTCTATTGATTACAGCGATGATGGCAACCTGGTGGTGTCGCTGCGTCACCAGGATTGGCTGGTGAAGATTGACTATCAAGATGGCCTGGGGGATGGGCACGTCATCTGGCGATTGGGGCCGGCAGGGGATTTCACGTTAGATAACCCTGATCCGGATGCCTGGTTTACACACCAGCATGACGCGCGCATTTTGGGCGCTGATCAGGTTCTGCTCTACGACAATGGCAATACGCGCTGCGGCGACACGCCGCTGACCTGCTACAGCCGGGGGCAGGCGCTGCAAATTGACGAACAGGCGATGACGGCGACGCTAACGCTGAGCGTGGATTTGCCGCAATACTCTTTTGCCCTGGGCAGCGCGCAGCGCCTGTCCAACGGCGATTATCATTTTAGTTCGGGCGTCTTCTTGACGCAGGGGCCAACAATTGCCAGCGCGGCGGATGAGTATGACGCCAATGGCAATTTGTTGTATACCTTGCAGTCGAAAATGCCGGCATACCGCTCCTTCCGCATGATTAACCTGTACACCCATCCGGGCGGCTCCGGGCTGGCTCTGCCGGCTGACGTACCGTTCTTGAATATGCCGTAAACGTAGAGACGTTGCATTGCAACGTCTCTACAATCAATGCAACGTCTCTGCCCCAAAAAGAAAACAGCCCCGCCGGTGGTGGGGCTGTTTTCCAAGGGGGCCAGATTGGGCCAATCGTTAACCGCAGCCGCCGCTGGTGGGAGCACGTTTTAGCTCAAGCTGCACTTTGGGTACATACTCCAGCGTAAATTTAGCGGGGTTGGGGGCAGCGGCCGGGTAGCGGTCGCCCAGGGCGGCGGCAAACGTATAGCGCAGTTGATCATCCCCACTGCCGGAGGTGGCATACGCCGCCTGGAAATCCGCGTCCGCGAAGCTGGCTAACCAGTTATTGACCCCGCCTTCTAAAATGTAAACGTTAGGTACGCTTTCGGCCACCAAAATTTTCCATGCTTCGGTGGCCGCCGTTTCATCATTACTCATCACCACAAATACCGCGTTGGCCGGCTCAAAATGATATGCCGGCACCTGGTCAATAATCTCGGACACTGGCATGTGTACAGCGTCCTGCAAATGGAACAGGTTGTAATCCGCTTCGGAGCGCACGTCTAGCAGGGTCACCTTCAACTGCCGGTCATGCAGCAGGGTGAGCAGTTCGCCAGGATGAATTTGTACAGCCCGCCCGGCCAACAGCGCTTCTTTTTCCGGAGCAATTTTGGTCCAACGGTCGGCAGTCGTCGGCTGACCCACTAGAAGCACGCCAACGGCGACCAGTACCAACCCCCCGGCTGCACCGTAGCGCCACTTCGGTGAGCGGCTTTCATTCTGAAAGCCAGGCTGGTCTACGCCGCCAAAAATGTGCTCCAGCTTTTCGGCGCCCCAGAACATGAACAAGGCCATGAACACCACCAGCAGCACAACCACGCCCGTGGGCAGCCCCAACCACTCTTGAATGGTGAAGCGCCCCAGGTAAGAACTGTGCCAGAATTTCTCGAAGCCGCCGACGGTTTCGCCAAAGAGGAAGATGCCAAACAACGCGCCCAGAGTAAAGAAGATGCCATCTACCTTGAGGGTAGCCGCGGCTACCAACGAGGTGCCGGGGCAGAAGCCGCCGATGATGAAACCAAAGCCCATGATCAGGCCGCCCACGATACCCGGCCAGAGGTAGGTGGGGTTGACCCAGACCAGGTTGTAGTCCAGCAGACCGAGGCCGGCAGTCAGGAAGATAAAGGCCATAGCCACTACAATGGCTGTAAACATGACCTTGAGTACCGTCTGGTCTTTGAAATAAAACTGGGCCGCCAGCTTTTTGGAGTTGCCAAAGCCGGCGATCTCTAAGACGTAGCCAAAGGAAAAGCCAATGAGCAGGTAAACGGCGTAAGCGCCCCATTTACCCAGGAGATCGGCGAGTGGTAAGGGGAAAGGTGCCATGATTGCTCCTTCGAAAACAGTGGTGAGTGGCGAGTGGTCAGTGGTCAGAAAATTCGTGTCATTCGTGGAATTCGTGGCAAAAATGCTTGCGCTAGTTCCAGAATTTGCGCAGGAAATAGGCCAGGGCGTAGCCGCCGCCAAAGACGGCGAACATGAAAGCCCAACTGCCAACGGACAGCACCGCGCCGCCGGACAATGCCTGCCCGGAGGTGCAGCCGCGGGCCAGGCGGGCGCCGTAGCCCATGAGCGTGCCGCCGAGGAAGGCCATCAGCCAGCGCACGCGCACGGGCACATGTGGGCCGCGGTTGGTTTCTAGTTTGACGCGGCCATTGCGCCAGCCAGAGACAAAGCCGCCCAGGACTGTGCCAATAGTGACGTAGACAACCCAACTGTCGAGTGGGTTGCGGTCGCCGCCGGCCATTTCCAGCAGGTAAGAGACGCGATCAATATGGCCGGGGGCGACCAGGTCTTCAAAGAAGACGAGGATGCGGTTGAGGCCGCCGGATGCGCCCAGGCCATTGCCGGTGAAGAAGAAAGCCAGAAAGAGAACCAGGCCGAGGAGAATGCCGGCAAAATACGGATTCACATAATCGCGGGCAACGCGGCGAAGGCGCGCGCGCACTGCCGCCGGCTGAATATCGCTTTCGGTAGGGGTATAGGTGGTCATAACGAGGTGGCTGCCTCCTTTGAAAATAGCCTCACGCGGAGACGCGGAGGGCGCTGAGAAAAAATTCGTAGGAATTCGTGCCATTCGTGGCGAAAATTTTCATTCATGATGGTATGTCACGCTCATGTTGTTCCCTGGGTCTGGGTGGGCGTTTCCACTTCGTCCCAGCCCATGATCATAGATTTCACGTTCGCCAGCGGCGTGTGCCCCGTCGTCGTCAAATAAACGTGCATGACGATAAACGACGCAAACAGCCAGGCAATGAGGGTGTGGAACGGGGCCAGGAAGGGGAGGCCGCCCAGCGCGCCAGCCACGTCAGGCCAACGCTGCGCCCCCCACATCAACGCCCCGGTGATAACTTGCAAGGGCAGCAAGACGTTGAGAATGCCGAAGTAGGTGACTTGCTGCAAAGGATTGAGCTTGCGGTCGCGGGCTTTGGCAAAAGGATACGTTTCGCCGCGGAAGATACCGCCCAAATAATATTTAGCCTGCGCAATGGCCTGGTCGAAGAAACCATACGGGCGGGGCAAGAATTGGCGAATTTCGCCGCTGACCAGGTGGTAGAAGGCAGATAAAGCGGCGTTCACCAACAAGATAACGGCCAGTACGTTGTGTACCTGCACCACATAGCTAAAGCTGAAAATCCCAAATTTGTCCGGCTTGTGGATGATCAGACCCGTAAAGAGCAAGCCAAAGATGACGACCGTTTGCAGCCAGTGCCACAGCCGTTCGTACACCGAATACATGTATACGTCCCGCAGGGCAGGCTGGTGCGCCGTTTGCTGCGCCTGCCGCCGGGCAGCGAAGAAACGCAGCCCGCCGTGGGCCATGACGCCGGCAAATGTACCCAGGAAGAGGAGAATGCCGGCCCAATCAATCCAGTAGACGCTGTCGTGCCCCAAAATGTAGAGGCTTTCCGCTTTGGTTTGCGGGCGGTAATAAAGCTGCCCATCCTCGCCGGTGAACAGTTCGCCGCTCCATGAGACCTGGTCTGTCTGGGTAAAGGTGGGCATCACGCCGCCAGGCACGTCAGTCGCCAGCAGCGTCGGGGTGGTGATGCGCGAGCTGTCACCGTGGCAGGTGCGGCAGTCCCGAATGGCCCATGTTTCCGTAGCGACGCCATGATTGATATTGTAGGGTTGGATTTCGCCCTGGATGCGCGGGTTCGCCAGCCCTTGCGCCGCCAGGCGGGCGGCGATCAGGGCGGTTTTAGCGTCATCGTCCAGCCGCAGTTCGGCGGCGTCAAGCTGACCATCGCCGCTGCGGTCAAAGGCGGCCAACACATCTGGCTGATACTGGTCGCCATCCAGCCAGGCGGCTTCCAGATACCGCTGGGGCACGGGGCGCGGCGGGTCGCCGTAGACCCAATACCAGGCGGCTACTAGGTTAAAGGGGGTCAGGCTTTTGCTGCTGCCGGCGCCGCGCGACGCGCTGGTTTGCTGAGGCAGCAGGGTGGGTTGGAACCCTGTAATCAGGTCGCTGCCATCACTGCTGCCGTTGAGCGCCAGGCCGCGGTAAGTGGTGAGTGGCGTGCCATCTGCTTGCAGCGTGGTCCAGTCCACCATCTGCGTGGCCGGAGCGTACAGAGTGGGGATGTGGCAGGATTCGCAACTAACGGCGGCGGCGTGACGATCCTTGTAGGGCAGCCAGTTATGGGTGTTTTCCACGCTGTGGCAGGATTCGCAGCGGCGCAGGCTGTTGTCCAGTTCGGGCGCCAGGGCGCTTTGGGCGCTTTGGCCTTTGGCAAACTGGTGCAGCGGGCGATAGAGGTATTCGCTGAGATCAATGCGGCGCGGGTCGAAGGTGAGGTGATCGGGGCGGGAGTCGTCCGTTTCTTGATAATAGATGGGGTTGTTGAGGGCGTAGTGGCAGTCGGTGCAGGCCAGCACGCGCTCGGCGTGGATGTCCCAGGAGCGGCTCAGGCTCTCTTTATCGGCCAGGTTCAGACCGGAGTCGGCCATGCGCTGCGGGGAGATGATTTGACCGGTGGTTTGGGTGCTCCAGCCGCCGCCATCCAGTAGCAGGGGCAGGTCGTTATCCGTGTGCACCAGGCCGTGGCATTGGCCGCAGTTGGCGTTGGTGGGGTCCTGCACGGTGACAAATTCGGGCAGCAACCGGCCTTCGGCGTCAAACGCTTCGGGCTGCCACTGCCATTCCCCGTTGGCCTGGGTTACCAGGCCGCTGTTGGCCAGGGTGGCTGTGTTGGCCCATTGGAACTGCCCCGCTGCCAGGGCGGCGATGCGGGCATCGTTAGCGGGGTCGGGGGTGTGGCAGAGGAAACAGTTCATTTCTACCACGCC
>CAZDSN010000002.1:0-26287 GCA_964507675.1 uncultured Ardenticatenaceae bacterium
GGCGGTGCTCAAGGAGGCAGCCGTGGATGATGACCCGCACGTGCGGCGCGCAGCCGTCTTTGGCCTGGCGCTGGTGGAAGAACCCTGGGCTTATGTCCTGCTGCAGCGATTACAGAAGGATGATCAATGGCTGGTGCAATCAGTAGCCAGTATAGCCGTCGAACTCCGTCAGGGGAAAGGGGGGGCGGCGCGCTGGTGGCAGCCCGTGCTGCCCGGCGACCAATCCTGGTTGATCCAATGGGCCGCAGCGCAGGGACGGGGCGTGCCTGGGGGTGCGGCCGGTTTGCCTGTTTTGCTGCAGGCCATGCAGCCATCACAGTCACAGGGGGTACGCCTGGCCGCCATCACCTGCGCGGCCCAAATGGTGGCGTTGGACGCTGTTCCGGCGTTGCAAGCTGTTTTAGAGGACCCACTGCCGCCTGTGCGTGAAGCAGCTTTTCAGGCGTTGTGCCAGTTGAGCCGGGCGCATGGCCGTTGGGTAGGCACACTCCATCCGCCGGCATAGAGAGATGAAACCGTTAATTGGCGTTGAATTGAAGCGATTCCTCAAGGCGTACCGGCGGGCGCATCCTGCCACCAGACAGGTGGCTGCGTTGCTGCAAAGCGTGGCCTACCCGGCCAATGTTGGTTCCATCTTTCGCCTGGCGGAAGCGGCAGACATGCAGCAGCTTGTCTTAACTGGTATCACCCCACTGCCCACGAATGCTACGGTAGCGAAGGTGGCCCGTTTTAAGATGGATCGGGTGCCCTGGCGTTACTGTGACGATCCGGTGGCTGCCGTGCAGCAGATGCAGCAGGATGGGTATCGCGTGTTGGCCCTGGAGTTGACTGATCAGGCAGTTCCCTATCATGCCTACGCCTACCCGCAGCGGACCTGTCTGGTGGTGGGACACGAGGATCATGGCGTTACCAAAGCTACCCTGGCGGCCTGTGATGGGGCAGTTTTTTTGCCAATGTATGGCAAAGGGCTTTCGCTTAACGTGCATATGGCGCTCAGTATTGTGGTCTACCACATTATGCACACGGCGGAGTAGAGCCAGTTCGTGAGGTTTTGGGGCTGGTTAGCCAACGTCATTGCCGGCATGACATGGTGGAGAAATGTCCCCGACTTTTTCATGTTGCCGGCACTGGCACCAACTGGAGCAGGCTGCGGCGATCCTATTAGCCATTTATGTCTCCTTTTTCCTACTTGTGACTTGCCATCTGCGGGGAGATTTTGTATACTAGCAGTTATACACATGCGGGGTATTACAACAAAACTTTTGGGATGATCCGCTGTTGCCCCCCACTTTGAAGAATCTAACAGATACCGGAGAACAATCATGAAGCTTTCGTGCTTGCAAGAAAATCTGGCAAAGGGTTTGAGTACGGTGGCGCGGGCTGTGAGCACCCGATCCACCTTGCCTGTATTGTCGAATGTGTTGTTGGCTACCGACCATGGCCGGCTGAAACTGTCCGCCACCAACCTGGAAATTGTGATCACTTGCTGGATTGGGGCTAAGGTGGCTGATGGCGGGGCGATCACCGTGCCGGCACGTACCCTGAGCGACCTGGTGAATGCTTTGCCGGCAGAACTGATTGAGTTAACGCTGGAAGAGCAAACGCAAACGCTGCATCTGGCCTGCGCCCGCACTGAAGCGAACATTAAGGGGATTGATGCCCAGGAGTTCCCGCTGGTTCCTGAACCGCAGGCGGATAATCAAATTCGCTTGGATACGGCGATGCTGAAGCAGATGATCAGCCAGGTTTCCTTTGCCGCGGCCACAGACGATACCCGTCCCATCTTAACGGGCGTGGCTACTCATTTTGAAGGGAACCGCATCACTATGGCGGCAACGGACAGCTTCCGCCTTTCCACGCGCACGGCGGAGTTCCCCGGATTGCTGGCCGAGCCGGTGGACATTATTATTCCGGCGCGGGCGCTCAACGAAGTGGCGCGTGTGGCCTCGGACGATGTGGAAACGATCACCCTGTCTATGCCGGCAGGTCGTAACCAGGTTATTTTCAACATGGGAGATGCCGTCGTCGTGTCGCAGCTCATTGACGGCAACTTCCCCGATTTTTCCCGGCTCATTCCCGACAATTATGTGACGCGCACCGTGATGGGAACAGCGGAGTTTTTGAAGGCGTGCAAAACGGCTAACATTTTTGCCCGTGAGTCCAGCAACACGGCGCGCGTACAAGTGTCGCCGGGGAATGAGATCATGCCTGGCTACGCCACTATTGCCGCTACCAGCGCCGAAACCGGGGACAACATCGCCCAGGTGGATGCCAGCGTGGATGGGGAAGCCATCGAAATTGCCTTCAACGTCAAATATATGACGGATGTGCTGAGCGTAATAGATACACCGCAGGTGGCGCTGGAAACGCGCACGGCGCGGGAACCAGGGATACTAAAACCGGTGGGGTATGATGGTTTCCGCCACGTGATCATGCCCATGCACTTTGGGCGTTAACCGGGCAGGCAGCGAGGAAGACAGATGGCCGATCATCCCTTTATGCAGGAGGTTCTTGCCGGCTGGCAGGTCTATCAAGACGATCTGGTGAAGGCGGTCAGGCCACTGACCGGCGAGCAGCTCAACTTGCGCCTGGCGGCTGACTTGCGTTCCGCCATGACGCTGGCGGCGCACATCATTGCCGCGCGTGTATGGTGGCTTCGCATAGTGATGCACGAGGGATCAGCAGACGTTGAACCCCTGCTGAACTGGGATGAGGAGGGGGAACCATCTCGCAGCGCCGCGGAGCTGGTGGATGGCCTGGAGAGAACGTGGGCCATTATTGCTTCCGGGCTACAGCAGTGGACTGCCGCGGATATGGGGGAGGTGTTCTACCGTCCAGGGAGCGACCAGACCTACTCTTACACGCGCCAGTGGATTATCTGGCACGTGCTGGAGCATGATTTACACCACGGCGGCGAACTCTCTTTTCTGTTAGGGGCGCATGGCGTGCCGGCAATTAGTCTATAAGGGTGTATAACCTACGCCCCTTGTGTTGCCCTAATTAAAGAAAAGGCCTCTTCCTCAAAGAAGAGGCCTCTTCTTTAGAGAAGAGGCTGCAGCCAGTTCTCAACATAACTTGCCACCTCTTCCCAGCCCGGTTCCATAATCAGGGTATGGCTGCGCTTGGGGAATTCTTTGAAATCCGTTCGCGCGCGTGATTGGGCATACTTCTGGTAGTTTTGGCGATTCAGGGCAGCAGGCACAGTTTTGTCTATACCACCGGCGGTAAGCAGCAGGGGGGCGCGGGTGTGATTGTGGAAATTGATGGCGAGCTCGTTGTGAAACATAGCGGTAGCCGCTTGAAAGAAAATGCGGCCGGGCGTGGGGACAACGTAAGTCCGAAAAGCGTTGGCTCGCTCTGTTTCGGGGAAGCCACTGGCGAAGAATTGGGAAAAGTGCGACTCAGACGTCGTTAGAATTTTTCGCCATCCTCTCCAGGTAGTGATGACCGGTAAGCTGCCACGGACGGCGGCTGGCGTGGGAAATACGCCTTTAGGTGGGGCAGAGTTCAGGGCCACGCCGGCCCGGCCCAACCCCCGATCCAACAGCATTTGCGTAAACAGGCCGCCAAATGAATGTCCAATAATGATGGGCGGGTTCTGGAGTTGGGTGATAATGCCGGCATAATGCGCTACAATGTCGCCCACACCCAATGTTGCCAGCGCCGGCGAAGGCGCCGCCCGTAATTCCGCTATGGGCCGATCATCATGAGGCCAATCAGGGGCCAGGCAGTCAAATCCTTTTGCTTGAAAATAACGGCTAAAGTTATCCCAGCAGCGTGATGTCACCCAGGCTCCATGAATGAATACGATAGTTTGCTTGTTCATGTTGTTTCTCTCACGTAGATGTGTATGTCTTATCAAATGAATGGGGTGCGGATAAAATTGTTTGGGCCGATGCCCACTATAATGGAGCAAACATGATCAGGTCAATAGCAGCCGTTACCCTCCTTGTGCGTGAATATGATGAGGCCATTGCCTTCTTTCGCAATGCTTTGCGCTTTACGCTGGTCGAAGACAAGCCGCTCGGCGGCAGCACGCGCTGGGTCGTCATGGCTCCGCCAGCGTCAGGCGGTATGTCTTTATTGTTGGCCAGGGCAGCAACGCCAGAGCAGCAGCATTATATAGGCAATCAGACCGGGGGGCGCGTCTTCCTTTTTCTACATACGAACGACTTCTGGACAGATTACAACCACATGCAATCCCAGGGCGTGCGGTTCCTGGAACTGCCGCGCCAGGAGCCTTATGGCATAGTAGTTGTGTTTCTCGACCTCTACGGCAACAAGTGGGATCTCATCCAGCCCAGTGTAGAAGCCAGTATAACGGTCTAAGGGCTAAAGCCTTTGCTACGAAAGACAGACCACTAATCCAGATGGCTGAGAACGGTATGGTAAAGCGTTTCCGCGCGCAGATCGGCCAGGGAGAAGCAGGGAGCGTCCAGTTTTTCCGCCAGCAGGCGGGCTAACCCCTGGTCAAAGGCTTCATGTTCCATGTTAATGACGACGGAGCGCACGCTGAACTCTTTGATCAGGTGGGCGATGCGGTGGGCCTCTTCCTGAGGAGGCAGGTCAGACATACTGACGTTGCCGGCGCCATCAGTGAGCAAAACCATCAGTGGCATCACGTCTGGATGCAGCAGAGATTCCTGGCGAAAGACATTGTAAGCCAGCAGCAGGCCGGCGGAGAGAGGGGTCTTGCCGCCAACGGCAATGTCGGCCAGTGTCCTTTGGGCCATCTGCACAGAGTTGGTGGGGGGCAGCACCAGCCGGGCGTCATTCTTATGGAACACAATCAGGCCGATGCGGTCGCGGCGAATATAGGCGTCTTTTAACAAAGACATGATAGCGCCTTTGGTGGCCTCCATGCGTTCCGAAACAGCCATACTCCAACTGGCATCAACCACGAACAGAATCAGGTTGGCGGAGCGGCGTACGCGCACCTTTTCGCGCAGGTCGCTTTTTTCCAGGGCCAGAGCCAGATCTGTGCGGTCGCGGCGGCGCTGGTATGGCGCGGCCGCGCGCAGGGTGGCGTCAAAAGCCAGATCGGTTATTTTTTTGCCTTGTTGGGGGATACGAGCCTGGATGTAGCGGCCCCGTTTGCGCTTCGTCTTGGTACGGGAACGTTTGCCTGCCGTTTTGCGGGTGAGGCGATCGAGCTGCGTGTCCAGGCGGCGTGCTGTGAATTCAGGGGCAGATGGCATCTTTTGCCCACCTTCCCACCAGTGGCCTTCTTGCGGCGTTTGTGGCACGGTTTGAGGGGCGGCTTCGATCTGGCCGACGTCTGCCCCTTCGCGCATTTCAGAATCTAGCGCCTGTTTTTTTTTACCGGGCTGGTTTCTTCTTCGGAGTCAACCTGCTCCTGCATATCTCCCTGTCCCCATTCGCTTTGCGCCTGGTCCAGCCGTTGTTCCAGATCGTAGACGGAAACGGCGGCTTCCTGGAATGGTTGGTTCCGCAGGCGGTGGGGCAGGGCGAGTTCGGCGGCCAGCAGAATGTCGCGGTCGCTGATGTGGTCGCGCCCTTCAAAGGCGGCGTGTGCCTGCGCGCCGCGCAAAATCACCAGGTCTGCGCGGTGGCCGTCAACTTTCATGGCGGCGGTGAGTCCGGCAATGCCGGCAAGATCGCGCCGCGAATACCGCACTTTATTTACCAGATCGCGCGCCGTGGCGATTTGTGCCGATAGGCGGCGTTCCGATTCCTGCCACTGGCTGCGAAACGTTTCTGGGTCGCTTTCAAAAGCAATTCGCCGCTCCATAATGTCCATGCGCTGGCGCGGGTCAGCCAGACCCGCAATTTGCACGGCAAAGGCAAACCGATCCAGCAATTGCGGGCGTAAATCCCCCTCTTCGGGGTTCATGGTTCCCACCAGAATGAACTTGGCCGGATGGGTAAAGCTAATGCCTTCCCGTTCCACCACGTTGACGCCCATGGCGGCGGAGTCCAGCAGCAGATCAACCACGTGATCGTCCAGCAAGTTTACTTCATCCACGTAGAGCAGCCCCCGGTTAGCGGAAGCCAGGACGCCTGATTCAAAATGCTTTTCCCCCTTCTGAATCGCTTTTTCAATATCCAGCGTGCCCACGACACGGTCTTCGGTAGCGCTGACCGGTAGATCAACGAAAGGGGTGCGGCGGGTGTTAATGCCCAGCGAGCCGCTGCTGTGGCGGCTGCGGCAGTCATCGCACCAACTGCTGGGCTGTCCAGGGTCGCAACCAAAGCGGCAGTCAGCCACAACGACAATGTCGGGCAGCAGGGCGGCCAGACCGCGCGCCGCCGTTGATTTGGCCGTGCCGCGTTCGCCACGAATAAGGACACCACCGATTTGGGGGTTGACGGCGTTGAGGATGAGGGCGCGTTTCATGCGCTCCTGGTTAACGATGGCCGTAAACGGATAAACAGCGCGATAGCTCATAAAGAAACACTCTCCAATGATTTGGCTCCCAACAGGTGGGAGCGATTGGATTATACTGCAAGGAGAGATGAGATCAAGCCGGTTTGGGCAGTGCCGGCAGAGTTGGGGCAGATGAGTGTACTCGAAGGGGCTGCGAATGGGGTTACCGGGGATAGCGTTCAGGCTCTGCTCAGATAAGCCTGGCTTGCAGCAATTTTCGCTGGCGCGCGTGCGCCAACCAGAGGACGTCGCCCACCCAGACCAGTCCCATGGGCAAAAAGTCAAGGGCAAAGCGGTTGACTTCGCGCCCATCGGCAGGGTCAATTTGGGCCAGCCCAAAGCGCATCTGGCCGGCAACCCAGTCAAACGACTCCGATACGGGATCATAGGTCATGCGGTCAGGGAAACCCAGCCACAGATACCCGTCATGAAAATCTAGTCCGCCGGCAGCCACCGGGGCCGGCAGGGTGCGCTGCACCTGGCCTTTATGGGGATCAACAGCCAGGAGATGGCCTTGTTGCTGGGCCACGGTCCACAGCAGGTGGCCATCCCAGGCCAACCCTGTCAGCCAGCCGTGGTTGATGGGCAAGTCCATGTCAATGTCGTGGGCCGCCGGATTGAGGCAGCGCAGCACGCCTTCATTGTAGATGGCCTGCCAGAGTGAGTGGCCGTCCCACGTAGA
Organism: uncultured Ardenticatenaceae bacterium; assembly: GCA_964507675.1. Lineage (GTDB taxonomy): Bacteria > Chloroflexota > Anaerolineae > Promineifilales > Promineifilaceae > JAGVTM01. The sequence continues at coordinate 7,071 of CAZDSN010000002.1, forward strand.
GCCACTAAGGGTGCCTGGGCATAGGAGTTCGTCGGTGGGGGTGAGTCTGCCGGCTTCTGTCTGGCTGGCTTCCAGCCCCCCAATATCTAACTGGAAAATGCGCGCCGCCCCATAGTCGGCGTTCCACAAGTGCACGCCATCCCAGGCTAACCCGGCTGGGGCGCGCCCTGGGGCCGTGAATTCCCGCACAATAATCAAAGTGGTCATTATGTGATATCCCGTCCAACTGCCTGGGCCACAGCTCGCATTTCTCGCACCAGTGTAGCAAAATATTCCGGTTTCAGCGACTGCCGCCCATCGGATAGCGCTTCTTCGGGGCGGGGATGGACTTCGATAATCACCCCATCGGCGCCAGCAGCCACGCTGGCTTTGGCCGCCGCTCCCACATATTCCCATTTGCCTGTAGCGTGGCTGGGGTCGGCGATGACGGGCAGGTGGGACAGGTGCTTCACAACGGGGATGGCATTGATGTCAAATGTGTTGCGCGTATACTTCTCAAAAGTACGGATGCCGCGCTCGCACAACATAACGCGGGTGTTGCCGTGGCTGAGGATGTATTCGGCGCACATGAGCCACTCTTCCATCAGGCTGCTCATGCCTCGCTTGAGCAGCACCGGGTGCTGCGACTCGCCGACGGCGTGCAGCAGGGCGTAATTCTGCATATTGCGCGCCCCGATCTGGAGTACGTCTGCATATTCACACACCAGGGGGACGAGCGAGGGTTCCAAGACTTCAGTGATAATGGGCAGTCCGGTGATGTCGCGAGCTTCGGCCAGGTAGCGCAGACCTGCTTCGCCCATGCCCTGGAAGGCGTAGGGAGAACTGCGCGGCTTGAAGGCGCCGCCGCGCAGCACGTGCGCCCCGGCCTCTTTACATGCAATAGCGGTTTCAATGATCTGGCTGCGGCTTTCCACCGAACAGGGACCGGCCATGATGATCAGATTTTTGTCGCCAACGGTGTGGTCGCCAATGGGAAAGACGGTGTTGTCGGCTTTGAATTCGCGGCTGGCCAGTTTGAAGGGTTGGGTGACGGGGACGACGCGCTCCACGCCTGGAATCTGTTCCAGGGATTCGCGATCAATTTTGCAGCCGTCCTCGACGATACCCAGCACCGTGCGCTCTTTGCCTTCAGAGATGTGGACTTTGCAGCCCTGATCTTCCACGCGGGCAATAACGGCGGAGATGTCGCGCATGCCGGCATCTGATTTCATAATCACAAGCATCATGGAACCACCTCCATGGCGCCCAGGTCCCCCTTGATAGCGGCTTCCAACTCGGCTGGGGGGATGGGGGGCAGGGTCTGGCGATCTGGACGCAAAGATTGTGCTTCGTGTAGATAAACGTGTACGATGTCGGTTTGCGACCGCTGCGTATTCCAATGAATCAGCACACGGATGCAGCCAGGCAGACCATCGGGCACATCCATTTCGTGCCCGCATATCAAGGCTACATCATACCACCCCAACTGCCGCGCTGCCAGAGCCGGGTAGGTGGCGTTCAGGTCTCTGGTCGTAGTGAAATAGACGCTGGCCACGTCTTCTGAGCGAATGTTGTTGGCGCGGATCATGACATACAGCAGTTCCCGCGTTGCCGCCAGGATTGCTTCCTTGCTGTTTTCCGCGGCCACCGTGGCCCCGCGCACACCACGGCACATTAGCGGATACGAAATCATATTTTCCGGGAAAGGGTAGGCTCCATTTGCCTGTTGCTCACGCATATTTCCTCCTGGAAAACAGGACGAGGATCAACGCGGATGGATGTGAACTGAACATAAATCTGTGATTACTACCATTCATAACATAACCTATTTACATAATGAAATAGAACTGAGACCAGGCCATCATCAGGAATAGTTGCAGGGTGAAGAAAACAGTGGCTGTGAGATATTGCAGGGAACGACGCCTTGCCAACCAGATTGCCATGAAGATAAAGCACGGGAACAGGATCAGGCAATAGCGACCAGCAGAGATGAGCGTCCCGCTAAGCAAAAACACCCCCAGGCTCATGAGTGCATAGATTCCCAGGGCAGATACAGACAAGCGAAACATAGCGGTAACTGCCAGTAGCAAAAAGGTGATCGTAATGATGCGCTCAATATGCGTAAACGGTGGAAAAACCGGAGTGGGATGCAGAATTGTCTGCCACGGCGGCGTGAGTTCCTTGAACCAGGCGGCTTGAACCTTATAGGGAGCGAACAGATCATGACTCAAATGGGCCAGACTGGCAAGATGCACGAACTGCGCCAATGGAATGAGAAGCAGCCAGGCTGCTGACTGTGATAAAGGCCCAAGACGCCAACGATGTTGTTGACCTGCCATGATACCCAGTGGAATCAGTAGCAGAATGCCTGTCGGGCGCGAAATCGCTGCCAATCCACCGCAAATGCCGGCAATCCTCCAATCCGCTTTCACTGCTCCCAGAAAAGCTGCCACCGATAGACAGAGGAATAAGGATTCAGAATAAAAAGCAGACAAAAAGAAACTGGTTGGGAACAGCAGTAATAGGAGAACGGAGAGCCTTGCAGTTTCCTCACCATCTCCTAGCCGGTACACTAGACGGCGCAGGAAAGTGAGAGCCATGAGCAGGCATACATTGGAAAACAAAATGCCGATGACCAGAATAACATCCTGTGTGCGCCAGGATGCCGGCAGTAGCGCCGCCAGACCACGTACTACCAAAGGGAAAAGTGGCCAGAAAGCGATATTGCTTTGCGTGTTGAGTAGCTCCTCGTTTAGCCTGTACCCGCCCTGGACAATGCTCATATACCAACCGCTGTCCCAGCGGCCCCAAATATCTAACCAGCGATGTGTAGAGAATATCCAGCCTTGTGCGAGAATGCCGGCATCTGGGAAATCCGGATTGCGAGGAAACAGTTGCGCCAATTCGCCCGCAAGCAATAATGCCAGTCGTGTTAGCGTAAAAGGTAATAATACTTCTTGAAGCCATATCTTCTTATGAAGCGTTGGAATGAGATTATGCGCAGCCATGCAAGTATCAACATGAAGTGGCAGAGCCAATAACGGTGACTTTAGGTGTTTTGACCTCAACTACCTCCATGTTCGATCCATTCTAACATTTTCAGTAGAAATTCCGTATCTACCTGTGGTATTCGCTCCAGGCGGTGCGGTGGGCCGCTCATCTGGTAGAGGGTGGCTAACTCATCCGCATCCTCGCGCCGGCTGCGCCCGTCCATCACCAGCACCAGCGGACGCGGTGACAGTCGTTGCGCGTAACGGCTGACGAAAAATGTATGGGGGTTTTCATTTTTGAAAATGTGGCTGGGGCGGAAGGCCATCTGCGCCCGGCCAATAGCCACGACGCCGCGGACTTCGGGTGTCCCCGCCGCCCAAACGATTCCCAGGCCAGCAGCAATCGGTTGGCTGATGATCACAGGGGGTCCGGGTAGGGTGGGCAAGAACAGGCGAAAGTCTGCCCATAATTCGGGGGGCGCCAGGCGATTGACCGTGCTGGCGTGCAGCAGATAGCGCAGGGGGTCCAGAGCGTAGACGTGGTAGCCAGCCTGCGACAGCCCCAGGCACAATGATTCATCCTGGGCGTTGAAATTGCCGTAGGTGGCCAGATATACAATTGTGTGGCCAGTAGGCCGGCCCACGGCGGGGTAGACATAATGTTCTACGGGTACGGCGGCGCGCAGCGGCAGCATGTGGACGCGCCCGTATTCGATGACCGGGGAGCCATAGAAGCCAATGTTGATGGTTCCAAACCGCTCGGCGGCCCAGGCACGAATGGCTTGCAAATCCAGCTCGTAGTTGGCGTCTTTGAAGTCACTCTCCCCCGTGCCACGCAAATCAAAGACCAGGTGGGCAATGGCGCTGCCTGACCCGGCTGCCGCCACTTCCTGGCGAGCGCAGCCGATCAAGCTGACTTTCGTTAATGGCGCTTTGGGAACCCAAACGCGGATTGCTTGCAGCGCCTGATCGGTCAGCCCAGGCGGCTTGACCAGGATACAATCCAGATACAGTTGGTCGTCTGTCAAAATGCCAAAGGCTTCTTCAATGTAAGCGGGCTGCTCTGCTGGCGGCTGCATATCCGGGTTCCTAAACCTTCTGAGTTCTGCCGTTCCTAAGGCGTCACGGTGGGCGTTGGCGTCGGTGTGGGATGATACGCATAGTCAGGAATCAGGGCAACGGTACGTTTGTATGCCTCTTGCACCGTCTGTGCGCTGGTAAAGTATCCGCTGAGCATTTCTTGCAGCAGAATAGGCATGACCTGTTCTGCCGCCATATGCGCAATGAGCGCCCCCTGGCCCTGGCGAAAACCCCAACGATCGGCCAGGGCAAGGCCCTGCCGCAGATTCTCCACCAGATCAGCCGCATAGAAGTCGCGCAGCGGTCTGCCGCTGCCGGCAACAGGCAGCGTTAGCCAGGCGTCGCTGAACTGCGTGGGGTTGGCTGCCGTTCCCAGGCGCAAGGGCACCTTGCGTTCCGGCTCCAGGCTGAGCCAGGATAAATAAGCCTCCTCGAACCAGTAAGCGGCAAAGGCCTGGGCGGCGGCGGTGTGGGCGCTGGTGGTTATACCCAGCGCCGTGATCTGGCTGTAGCTGCTGTCCACAGCCTGGGGGCCGGCGCCGCGCAGGCTGGTGACAAAGCCGCTGTGGCCCGCCAGGTAATCGCCGGTGGTACATTCAGCGCAGGTAGGCTTGACGACTGGGTCCAGCCCGGCCAGAACAGGCAGTAAACTGGGAGAGCTGATGATGAAGCCGGTGCGTCCTTCCAGGTAGGCGTTGCGGGCGCTGGTATCCGTCTGCACATCGCTGGGACTGAAGCGATTGATCAGGTGGCGGTAAAAATCAAACGCCTGTTCGCAGGCGGGTTGGGTAATGATGATTTCTCCCTTATCGTCAATGAGTTGGCAGCCGTTGGCCACAGCGAACTGCTCGAAAACTTGCTGTGTGCTGAGTAGATCGGATTCTGTGGGGACGACCAGCCCGGAGATGAGAGCCTCAGGATTATAGATGGCCTGGGCGCCGGAAATAATGCTGGTATAGGCGACGGGCAGCGGCAGTTGGCGCTCTTCATACCAATCGGCGCGGTAGACGAGCAGTTGTTTCCAGCCGTCACTGGGGAGGGCGACGACCCTGCCGGCATTTTGCGGATCCTGCAACAGCGATAAAGCTTCCTGGTCAAACGTTTCCGGGCCAAGCTGGTCCAATACGCCCTGGGCAGCCGCGCCATCCAAAATCCCATCCTCATACCAGCCCATGGTGTAATCAATGGGGTGTAAAATCAGGTCTGGTACGGTGCCAGATAGGATGGCGGTGTTCAGGAACTGCGGCAGCAGCTTAGGGACAACGTGCACAACTTCGACATGGATGGGGTGGGTCTGGCTGAAGTTGCCGGCAATTTCAGCCATCAAAGCGGCATGAGCGGCAGAATTTTCATTGATCCACACCGTAATAGTAGGATTGGTCGTTGCTGCCGCCACTATTTCTGGTGTAGGCGTTGCTGCGGGAGCCGGCGTGACCGGCAAGACCGGTGGGGTTAAGGCGGCTGCGGCTGTGGCGGCAGCGACTGTTTCGGTAGCTGCGCGTGGCGGCGTCAGGAACTTTTCAGGTTGGCAGGCAGCCAGCATCAACAGCAGCAACCCAAAGCCCAATCCGCTGCCGGCGACGCGCAGGTGTCGTAAAAGAGAAGGAAAAGAAGATATCATATTAACCTTTAGAAAGACTCAGACTATTTTGTGGCGGCCAGCGGCGCGTTCAACCATTGGTACATGACGTATGCGTCCACGTATCCCAACTGCTGGTGGTGAAAGGCGCGGGGCAGCGTGCCCACAATGTGGAACCCCAGTTTTTGCCACAGGGCCACGGCGGCCTGGTTGGTGCTGACAACCAGGTTGAACTGCATAGCCAGAAAACCTGCCGCGCGCGCCGCTTGCAGCGAATGTTCCCCTATAGCCCGCCCAATGCCCTGTCCCTGGACTGCCGGGTGCACCATGTAAGAGGCATTGGCCACATGCCCGCCCAGGCCCGTCTGGTTGGGGCGCAGGATATACGTCCCTACAACCTGGTCATTCTGGACAGCGACGAAGGTTTTGACTTGCGGCGACAGCCAGTAAGCCAGGGCGTCGGCGCGGCTGGTGTCGGGCGCAAAGGCGTAGGTGTCGCCCGTTTGTACCACATGGTGAAAAATATCCCAGATACCATCAGAATCACTGGTTGTGGCCGGGCGAATAATCAGTACAGACATTGTTTTGTCTCGTTTGGGCTGCCAATGAGCCTGGGCTGCGTGGGTAATAGGTTTACGTCAGGCGAAAGGATCATCTGGGGCGTCAGTTTGAAACAGCAAATGCTTGAGCGGGCGATACGGCTGTTTTTCACGGCGGTAACTGGCCCCGATGCCGCCGTGTGAGGTGTCGTTGTGCTCGCTGGTGATGCGATAGGGATCGCTGGTGGAGAAGCACTCGCATTTACTGCACGTGTAGATGGGGAGGTTGTGCAGGAAGAAAACCCACTTTTGCGCCAGGTCTATTTCTGCCAGTTCGGCTGCCGGGCCCGGTCGCAGCCGGATGATAAAACGAACACGGCTGGCCGGCGTGGCCAGACTGTCCAGGGGGCGGCCATAGGCGTCTATGATTTTTTCTACCTGCCCCCAACCCACGTCACATTGCACCCAGGTGCCCGGGACAATGAAGGGGGGAGGTGCTTTTTTGCCGGATTCTGGCCGGGCAGCAGAGGCCGCGGATATTAATTCTTCCAGGCCGGCAAAGGGTTGGCCGTGCTGCTCAAAAGGCAGAGGAGCGATCTCTTGCCACAGGTCGGCGGCGTTTGCCGGCAGTTGTAAGGTAGACACTGCGTCTTGCTGCATAGCTGCAGCCAGGAACGCTTGCAGGCGGTGGGCGATGCTGGTTTGGACTCCCGCAGGTGCATCCCACCAATGATGGAAGTAGGACTCAAGCTGAAACTGGGGCACGTAGCGGGCCAGCGCCAGGGCGTCGGCAGCTTCCCAGTGGGTGGGGTCGGCTGCCAACGCTGCCTGCATTTGTGTCACCGCCCGCAGCAGTTCTCCCGAACGCGCTTCCACTAAAAACTGGGACGCGGGCTTACTGCTGATGGCGGATAGATGCAAATGCTGCCGCGTGCGGGTGACGCCCACGTAAAAGAGCCGCCGTTCTTCCTCCAGGTTGTTATCACGTTCGTTCATGAAGGGTATGATGCCCTGGTTGCAGTCAGGCAGAAAAACGATGGGCCATTCCAACCCTTTGGCGCGATGGATGGTGGTAAGGGTGACCGGGTGGGGGTTATGGGCGCCGTCCTGGCCCACTTTGCGCTGGCGCAGGTCATTGAGCATCTTCATGAAATCGAGGAGTGAGCCGTAAGTGCCGGCAAAATCAATAAATGCCGCCACTGCTGCCGCCCGCCCCGCGCCTGTCTGCGCAAACCCACTGGTATCGCGCCAGAACTGCTCGTAACTAAGCAGCTTCTCCAGCCCGCGCAGCGCCGTCATCGCGGGTTGGTTCAACTGTTGGCTCAGCCAATGTAAATCCTGCCCCAGGTTTTCCAGATAGGCCGCAATATGCTCGTAAGCGGGCCTTTGCGCCTGTTCCTGCAGCAGTTGATGCAGTGGACGCTGCTGGCGGGCAAAAAGCTGCCGCACCTGGTCGCGTAGTTGGTTAGAGATATATCGCCTGGGGCGGTTGCAGATGGTGTTCCAGGCGTCTTGAAAGCTGTTTACCTGGGTGGGGGTCAGGGGCTGGCCTTGCCCCAGACGCGCTTCCAGCCAGGCCAGCCGGACATAGTCAATCAGGGTTTTCACTTCCAGGCGATCATAGAAAGGCTGGGGGACGCGATAGTTAATGTCCGCTCCAATTAAAGCCTGTTCGATAGGCGGCGTTTGCGCATTCAAACGCACTAGGATAGCCATGTCGCTGCCCTGGTAACCTTGTTGTTGATACGCCTGTATTTGGTGGATGATTGCTTCGGCCATTTCTTGGGCGTCCCTGTTAAACTTCAGCTCCGTTATGCCATTAAAACCCCTGGTAAGTTGTAACTGTTTGACTTGCCGCTGTATATTGTGACGAATGACTGCATTGGCCAGCACCAACGGCCCGGCAGGGCAGCGAAAATTGTCACTGATGGTGTACGTTTGCGCCCGGTAGCGGTGGGTAAATTTGAGAATATAGTTGGGACTTGCCCCCCGCCACTCATAGATGGTTTGGTCATCGTCGCCAATGGCCATATAATGCCGGCCTGGTTCGCTGAGGATGTCCAGTAGTTCTGATTGAGCCAGGTTAATGTCCTGGAATTCATCTACCAACGCACAATGAAATAATGCCTGGATTTCCGCTCGCACCGCGGCCTGGGTGATCAATATCTCCCAACCGGTCATCAACATATCGTCGAAAGTAACGATGCCGTGCTGGCGGCGCACCGTCTCGAACAGCCGGTAGAAGTCAGGATACCAGTTCAGCGGGCCTTCAATGGGAGTTACCTGTGTGGCGACGCGGCGCGCTGCTGCCGGCAGCTCTCTGTTGTCCAAATCAGGGTAAATCAGGTTGCCTTTGCAGGCAGACACATAGTCGAGGAAATCCCGCTCGTCCAGGCTTCCGAGTTCTTGTCTGTAAGGTACGTTTTCCTGGCGGGCGGCATCACGGGTCAGGCGCAAGATAGTATAACTGGCAGCATTGGTGTCATTGAGTTTTAGATTTTGACCATAGCCATGCTGTTGGGCGCGCAAAATAATGTGGCGACCCAGGGCATGCAGCGTGCTGGCATGGACAGCGGCGCAGTGGGGCCAGGTGTTGAGGCTCTGGCGCAAGTCGCGGGCATTGCTGCGACCAAAAGACGTAGCCAGAATGCGTTCGGGGGCAAAGACGCCGGCGCGCACCAGGCGTTCAATGCGGTGCACCATAGCCGTTGTCTTACCGGCGCCGGCCACCGCAAAAACGAGCGCGGGACCTTCATTATGGGCAACGACGGCTTGCTGCTGCTCGGTAAGCTGGACACGGGCGCTCATGGCAGGAATTATAGAACGGTTGGTAGAAAGTAACTACTGCGTGAAGGGAGAAACCAGAGGGGGGACCAGGGCCGTCAGGCGCTGTCAAAGAGGACCAGGCGAAAAGGGTGCAAGGGGGTAAGGTGGCGCTGTTGCAGCCAGGGAGCAGCGGCGATTTCCAGCGTGCAGTAACCAAAAGAGGCTACGGTAATCGGGCGTGTGCCCGCCTGTATGTGCAGTTGGTGCAGCACATCGCGCAGGATCTGTCCCGTGAAGGGTGTAAACATGAAAAAGAGAGTGCCATCCGCGTAAGTAAGATCGCGGGTATCTGCATTGCTAAAAGAGACGCGATCCAGGTTGAGACGGGCAGCGTTTGCGGCGGCTACCTGGCAGTAGGCCGGCTCAAATTCGACGCCCTTGCTGGCTGCCCCTGTCAGCAGATGAAACAGGATAACGACCATACCCAGCCCCGCGCCCAGATCGTAAAAGACGCTGGCGGGCGTTGGCGTGACCAAACGCGCCAGTTCCAGTACCACAGAGGCGGGCGCAGCTTCATATTGCACCATCTCCCGCTCGCGCGGACGGGTTTCGGCGGGTTGTTTGTTGATGTCCAGCAGCCCGTTGATGAATTCATCCAGCCCAGTGGGAGTGATGTGTAGTTGGCTGCCCAGCGGCGGTGAGCCAACGATTTCCGCGCAAAATTGGATCAATGCTGCCCGCGAATAGCTGCCCGACTGAATTTGTCCTCGCCAGAATTGAATAATCTGGTCATTGGTTTGCTGGATACGTTGTTGCAGCGCCGCCGCGCCCTGCCGCAAGGCTGCCAGGTCTTCCCCCTGGCGACCATAGCGGACGTATTCCAGCGCCAGGTCTGTCAGGGCAAGGGCGTGAGCGCGCTGGCGAAAGTTGGCGTCCGCTGTCAGGTGTGGGTCGTTGAGGTATGCGTGCAGTTCCGTCGCAATGGCTGCGTAGTTCATGGGCTTGCCAACCCTTTTCTATTCAGGTTAGATGTCAGTTGATACCGTTCCCAGATTCGTCTAAGCCGTCAGCCTATCGGAGCCGTTAGTTTCCTTTGTCTGTCATACGCCCGGCCCCAAGGGCCATGTCAAGGCCTATCTTTTGGCCACGGAAAGTCAACTTTTGCCAGAAATTGAACTCCGGCTGCCCGCCAATCTAAATCTGGCAGACTACTAGCCCAGGGAACGGTTCTGTCATAAACTTAACTTCTATGAGAACTTTCCTGGATTAGCTGGCGTTGTCTCTGCCGGGTGTAGGGATTTTGCCGCGTTCAGTAAGGTTCCAGACTCACTTGCTATGTTACTCTACTTATAAAAGGAAAACAGCATGAACCTTTGGCATGACCTTTCCACCGGTCCCAACCCCCCGGAACTGATTCACGTGCTCGTGGAAATTCCCGGCGGCAGCCGCAACAAATACGAATTTGACCATGATGGCGGCTTTATTCGCCTCAACCGTGTCCTGGCTTCTTCCTTTTACTATCCTGCTGATTATGGCCTGATCCCGCAAACATTTTACGATGATGGCGACCCACTGGACGTACTGGTGCTGATTAAGGAGCCTACCTTTCCTGGCTGCGTCATTACGGCGCGCCCCATCGGCATATTCCGCATGTTAGACCAGGATGATCATGACGACAAAGTCCTGGCTGTGGCCGCTAACGATCCCCTCTATCAAGATTATCGCAATGTCTACGATGTGCCCAAACATTTTCTGCGGGAGGTGGCTCATTTTTTTGAACGATATAAGGACCTAGAAGGCAAGCATGTAAAAGCGGTGGGTTGGGAGCCACGCCAGGAGGCGCTGGAAAGCATTCTGCACGCTATGAAGCTGTATAGAGAAAAGGATTGGTCTCATCACGGTTAATGGATTATATTTTTGAGCTGAGGAAACTATGCGGTTTTTGTTGATCGCTGTAGGAGCAGCGTTAGGGGCGAACGCCCGATACCTGGTGGGAATGTGGGCGGGGTCTCGATTCGGCGCTGATTTCCCCTATGGCACCTTGATCGTTAATGTGACAGGCAGCCTGCTGCTTGGTTTCTTGCTAACGCTGGTGACCGGGCGTATGCGTCTATCGCCCGACATGCGCCTGCTGCTGGCTGTCGGCTTTGTTGGCTCCTACACTACTTTCTCGTCCTATACCGTGGAAAGTATCACTTTGCTGCGTCAGGGCACGCTCTGGTTAGGGTTGTTGAATATTTTCGGCAACAACTTACTGGGCCTGATATGCGCTTTGCTGGGGGCTTATCTGGCGCGGCTGGTTGCCTGACGAACGCCAGCGCTGCCATAAAAAAGAGCCGTCTGCTTATGATTTGCCTGAGGCCCTATGCAATTACAGGGAAAAGCGTTACGCGTTACCATTTATATTGGCGAGAATGACCATTACCAGGGAAAAGCGCTGCACATGGCGCTGCTGCAGTTTCTAAAGCGTGAAGGGGCGGCAGGCGCGACTGTGATTCAGGGTATGGCAGGTTTTGGCGCGCGCAGCCGTATTCACACGGCTTCAATTGTAACCCTGTCACAAGATTTACCGCTGCGATTAGAGTGGGTAGATCAGTCCGATGTCGTGGAGCGATTGCTGCCGCAGGTGCAGCAAATGGTGGACGATGGCTTGATTACGGTGGAAGCGGTGGAGGTGGTGCAGTATGCGCCTGGACGTCGCCCGGATCCATTGGCGCTGCCGGTTCATGATGTCATGCAAACGGAAGTGGCTTCGGTGCTGCCGGCAGCTTCCATGGCCGAGGTAGTCGGACTGCTGCTGGAAAAGGGGTATCGCAGTTTACCTGTGGTTGAACCGGATGGGCGATTGGTAGGCATTATCACGGATGGAGACCTTCTGCGGCGGGCAAATACATCAGCGCGCTTAGATTTGCAGTTGGAAATGCCGGCTCAACTCAAACAACAGTTGACTGATTTGCAGCAGCGGCACGAGACGGCCGCGGACATCATGACGCAGCCCGTCGTCACCATCACTGCGGACGATCCCCTGCAATTGGCTGTCAGCCGCATGGTAGTGCATGGCCTGAAGCGGCTGCCCGTTGTGGACGCCCAATCCCGTCTGTCCGGTTGGATCAGCCGCGTAGACATACTGCGTGCTGTCGCCTACCATCAACACGCGCCCGCGGCAGTGGAGACGCTGTCACAGGGCAGCACCATTGCCGAGCTAATGATTCGTGACGTACCTACCGTAACGCCGCAAGCGTCCCTGGCCGAAATCATCCGCGCCTTGGAAGGGCAGCAGCAGCGACGGGTTGTGGTAGTAGATGCCAGCCATCGCGTGTTGGGCATCATCACCGATGGCGATCTGATTCGACGCAGCCAGCCGGCGCGCCAACCTGGTGTGCTGTCTCGCCTGCGCGATCTGGTTGCTGGACCGGCCATCGCTCAACCTGCGCCGTTATTCTCCTCCAGTGAAACGGCTGCCAGCCTGATGACGGCTCCCGCCATGACCATCACGTTGGACACGCCCCTGGCGCAAGCGCTGGAACTCATGCTGCAACATAAAATAAAACGTCTGCCTGTTGTGGACGCCGATGGACGGCTGTTGGGGCTTTTGGGTCGGGACAGCCTGCTGCGAGGGTTCTTGCACGAAGCTTGAGACTACAAAACTCTTCAAGACTTTTGTACTCTGTGCTGGCGGCTTTAGGGCTCAGTTTCGTCGTCGTTCAAGCCTTGCTTTTTGCGCCAGATGCGGGCCAGGCGATGGGCCAGTTCTGTTTGTACCAGGGAGGCGCGGGCCGGCGTCCACGAATTAACCAGCCGCAGCGCCGCTTCTGTCCACTGCTGCGCTTGCGCCAGGTCGTGGACGCGCCACTCATAATATTTGGCTAACTCCAGGTGCGCCCACACGTCGTCATAACTGGTCACTGCCGCCTGCTGCCACAGTTCTACAGCTTCTGTCCACCTTTCCTGCCGCTTCAACAGGTCTGCCAGCAAACCGAGCGCCCGCTGGTACGCCTCCAGAGGTAAATCCTGCTGCGCCAATGCCAGGCGCAGGTTGGTTTCCGCCGCCCCGTCCAATCCCAGGTCTTTTTGCCACTTTCCCAGGCTCAGCAGGTCGCGGGCATCGTCATACGGCTGCGGCTGGTGGAACTGGCGCAGCAATTGCTGTGCCAGGGAAACCATGGTGATGAGGTCGAGTTGATTATGATAAAAAACGCGCGCCATGTCCCGCCCATCCCCGTGCTGCAAATAATCATAATAAAGCCGCGGAATCAACCAACCAGGCACGTCATCCTGGCTGCGGCGCAGCGCCAACAGTTTCTTTTCCAGTTCGGTTAAGGCCACCGACCCCAACCGCGCCCGCCACAGGCGGCGCGCTGGCGGCAGCAAGTCCAGATGGGGCATGTCAGGCGCCACGCCCACCATGTGACCCATGCGGTTTAGCAGATAGCGGCGATCAAGAAGCGGCAGGTCAAAGCTGCGCCCATTAAAGCTGATGAGGCCGGCCTTTTCTTGCAGCAGGCGGGCCAGCCAGTGCAGCATGGCCGGTTCATCGTCGTGGTCGCGTAGGAAGTATTGGCGGGCCACAAAGGCGTCCCCGTCATAAAAGGCTGCCCCGACCATAAAGGCAAACGTGCCCGCCCCGGCCAGTCCAGTCGTTTCGGTGTCAATAAACACGAAATCCTGAAAACGAAGGTCAGCCAGCCGCTGGTCGCCGCAGAAAGACACAGCCGTGTTCGGCGCGAATTGCAGCAAGTCTCCCACCCGATGCCCGCCATGCTCATGCGTTAAGGGGTATACGTGGTCAATGATCAGGCACGCGCCTTCGTCGTTCTCTTCCGGGCGCAAACCGGGCAAGAGGGTGGTCAGCGGTTGGGGCTCGCTGGGGACAGCGACCTCATTGGGGAAGAGTGGTTCTACGGGAAATGCCGGCAGCGGCGGCGCAGGTTTCAAATGGCGCGTCCCTTTGACGACACCCAGGCGGCGGAGTTTGGCTTCCCACTGTTCGTTCATGCGCTCACTTCAGATCAGATGGAGGGCTTGCACCACCGTGTCCAGGTCCTTGTCGCCGCGCCCGCTGAGGTTCACCAGGATGATCTGGTCGGGGCGCATGGCGCGGGCGCGTTTGATGGCTTCGGCGACGGCGTGGCTAGATTCCAGGGCGGGGATAATGCCTTCACTCTGGCACAGCGTCTGGAAGGCGGCCAGCGCCTCTTCGTCGGTGGCGTAAGTGTAGCCGGCCCGCTCCTGGTCGCGCAGCCAGGCATGTTCTGGCCCTACGCTGGGGTAATCCAGACCGGCGCTGATGCTGTGCGTCTCCCGGATCTGGCCGTCGGGTGTTTGCATGACGAAGCTTTTGGTGCCGTGCAGCACGCCCACGCGGGAAATAGTCAGGTCGGCAAAGCGGGCGGCGTGCTTTCCGCCAGCAATACCTTCGCCCCCTGCTTCCACACCGATCAAGGCGACCTGCTCATCATCGTGGAAAGCATGAAAGATACCCATGGCATTGCTGCCGCCGCCAACACAGGCAATCACCGCATCGGGCAGGCGGCCTGTTTCCGCCAGCATTTGCTGCCGCGCTTCCTGGCCAATGATGCTTTGAAGGTCGCGTACCATCATCGGGTAAGGATGGGGGCCGAGGACAGAGCCAAGCAGATAGTGGGTGGTCTCTACGTTGGTGACCCAGTCGCGGATGGCTTCGTTAATGGCATCCTTCAGCGTTTTGCTGCCGCTTTCCACGGGGCGCACCTCCGCGCCCAGTAGCTTCATGCGCAGGACGTTGGGTTTCTGGCGGGCGATGTCCACGCTGCCCATGTAGACGATGCACTCCAACCCCAACAGAGCGCAGGCGGTAGCTGCGCCGACGCCGTGCTGTCCCGCGCCTGTTTCGGCCACGATACGGCGCTTGCCCATGCGCTGCGCCAGCAATGCCTGGCCCAGGGCGTTATTGATTTTATGCGCGCCCGTGTGGTTAAGGTCTTCCCGTTTCAAGTAAATTTGCGCCCCACCCAGGGCAGCGCTGAGCCGCTGCGCATGGCTGATGGGTGAAGGGCGGCCTACGTAGGTGCGCAGCAGGTGTTGGAACTGGGCAATGAAGTTGGGGTCCTGGCGGGCGGCGTCGTAGGCGGCAGTGAGGGCGGAGAGCGCCGGCATCAGCGTCTCCGGCACAAACTGCCCCCCATAAGGGCCAAACTTGCCACGAGCATCAGGGATAGAAGTGGGTTTGAACATGGCGATTCCTGCTAACGAGGGGTTAGCGAATACTGTGACCGGCGGCCGCCTGATGCAATTCTAGCAGTTTGGGCTTACACAACAGCAAAGCCATCACACTCGGCGCGTCGCTGATTTCTCCCTGTTCGGCCATGCGCAGGGCGGCGGGGATGGGCGTGGGGCAAATCTCGATTACTTCTGTTGGCTCGTGCGCCGTTTCGCCCAGGGTGACGCCTGTGGCCAGGAAGTAATAGCCGACTTCATCGCAGATGCCATTGGCCGTATAGAACTGACCCAGGGGCATCCAGCCGCGTGCCTGGCCGCCGGTTTCTTCGAGCAGCTCTGCCTGGGCTGTACTCAGGGGTGTTGCCGCGGGTTTAACGCTGCCGGCAGGAATCTCCCAACACCAATCATCCACCGTGTAACGATACGTGTTAATCAACACAATCTCGCCCGCATCCGTCACCGGAACGACCCAGACAGCGGCGGGGTGCTGCACCACGTGATATTCCCCCGGCTGCCCGTCTGGCAAAATGATCTGGTCAGAACGGATGCTGTACCAGGGGCTGTTCCAGGTAATCTGGCTGGAAATGGTGCGAAAAGGGGAAGGTCGTTTCATTTTGGGGAGCAGCCGTATTTGGGGCAAGTTAGAAGCCTGGCCGCCATTACATCCATTCGCGGCGGCGCATCCACCAATACATGATGGCCGGCGAAAGGAACATGACCATCAAGGTAAGTGTAAAGGCCACCCGCCCGGTCCAACCAGCCAGCGGCGTCACCGGTTGGAAGAAGTTCATGCCGAAAAAACCCGTGAGGAAGGTGAGCGGCATAAAAAAGGTAGTGATGATGGTCAACGTCTTCATGATATCGTTCATGCGGTTGTTTACCGCCGACAGGTAAGTGTCCAACGCGCCGCCAACCAGATCGCGCTGTCCCTCACTGATTTCATGCAGGCGCATCAGATGGTCGTAAATGTCGCGGAAAAATATCCGCTCTCGTTCATCAATGACAGCATACTCATCTCGCGCCAGTTTGTTGAGCATTTCCCGCTGCGGCCCCAGGGTGCGGCGCAGAGAAATCACCACCCGCTTTAGCGGAAACAGTCGCGTCAGCACATTGCCGTTGGGCCGGGCAAAGATGTCGTCTTCCAAACCATCTACCAGGTCATCAATCTGTTCCAGCACGACGATGTAGCTGGTGACCAGTTCATCAATCAGGCGATAGAGTAAATGATCAGGCCCGGAACGGAGGTAGCGTTCATCTTGCTGGCAGGTTTCCCAGATGTCCTGGACAGCCGCCATGGGCTTTTTCTGATAGGTGACCAGGTAATGTTTGCCGACAAAGATATCCAGTTCGGGGGTCTCAATTTCCAGTTTCTCAGCGTTAAATTCGAGCGCGCGCAGCACCAGATAGAGATAATCGCCCCAATCATCTACTTTGGGCAGGTGGGTTTCGTTGAGGGCGTCGTCAACTGCCAGGGGATGGAAGCCGAATATCTCCCGCAGCAGCGGTTCCACCACTTTGTCTGGCTCATCCGCAATCATCACCCACACCAGCCCTTCTGGCTGGCGTAGGGCATCGGGCAGCGCGGTCAGAGGGATGTCTATGTGGAAGGTGTCGTCGGCGCGGTAGAGGGTGCGAATCATAGGGCACTGTGTGCAGCGGTAATGAAGGCGCGCACGGCATTATGGTCTTTGATGCCAGTCGCCTGTTCGACGCCGCCGGCCACATCCACGGCGAATGGTTGTACTTGCCGCACGGCGGCGGCCACGTTGTGGGGCGTCAGGCCGCCGGCCAGCATCAGGCCTGGAATTTGGGCCGCCAGGTGGGCGGCTGTTTGCCAGTCGCCTGTCTGACCTGTGCCGCCGCGCCAATGGGGGTGGTAGGTGTCTATGAGAAGGGCGGGATGGTCAGGGTGGCGGGCCGGCGGCAAATACCACTCAGCCTCAGCTTCAGCTTCGGCCAGAGAGGTAGGGCACAGTCCTTTATAAGCACGGCCGTAGAGGGGGGAAGCCGGGTCGCCAATGAGGGCCGGTACTTCTTCTCCGTGCAGTTGGGCCAGATCCATGCCGCATTCGTCCATTTGCGCGGCCATTTCCGCACCGCTGGCGTTGACAAAGACGCCGACGAGCAGTGGACGTGGGCGCTGTTGGCGCATAGCCTGGCAGATGGCGGCTGCCGCCGCGGGTTGGATGGCCCGTTTGCTGCCCGGCCACAAAATGAAGCCCAGATAGTCAGCGCCAGCGGCGGCGGCAACCAGGGCATCTTCCAGGTTAGTGATACCGCATATTTTCACGCGGGTCACGTGGTAACCTCCATGAAATGCACGCTTCGGCAAATTGCCTGATGGGAATGTTTCATTTCAGTTTGCCGTCCTCTGTAGGACGATTCGCTGAATTGTCCTGGGCAGAGAGTGAACAATTTGGCAAATTGTCCTACGGTTTCAACTCATTTGAAACATACCTGTTGCCTAATCCGCCAGATCGTCGGCCATTTGCAGTTCTTCTTCAGCCACAGATTCGGCAGGGCGCGGATGGACAACGGTGACGCGGGTGATCCCATGTTGGGTCATGGCTTGCGTGTTATACACGCCTAGCTGGCGGAAAAGGAAGGCGAATTGATCTTCCAATGCCTGCCCAATGTGTGCCATATCCGCTTCATCCAGGTCCCACATCATCTGCTTTAGCGGACCAATTGCTTTCTTGCGAGCGGAATAGAGGAACTGCTCTTCTGTCTGGCCTGATTTCCATTCATTCTTGAGGTTGCTCAGCACATAGTTGTAAGCTGTGTCTACAAAATACTGCGGGGCGTGGTCAAAGAACATGTTTTGAAAATTGGTGGCCAGGTGAATTTCGATGGCGCCAATCTGGGGGAACTTGTTAAAGGCGTTGGCAGGCAGCGTGGAAGCGCCGTGCTGCACGGCGCCGCCTGTGCCGTATTCGGCGCGAGCCAGGTGGCTCAACTCACGCAGGGTGTCAAAATCAACCTTGACATCGGCCAGAGTGCCATCGGGCAGGACGACGCCGCCGTGGCTGGTGCCCGTCTGCACGGAGATTTTGGAGATGCCGGCAACGCCTGCCGGCAGCGTGCGCAAATAACCATCCATAAAGGCGCGCAGTTCGGCGGGGGTGGAGTTGTGCCCGCCCACTTCGCCGATTTCGCCGCCCAGCGAAATCGTTATCCCCTCAGGCTCAATCTGGCGGGCGTATTGGGTCAACTCAGCGCAGACGCTGTAGTTGAGCCGCTGTTGTTCATCCAGCGTTTGCGGACCGAGGTCAACCAGCGTGGAGGTGTCAATGTCAATGTTGTAGAAGCCGGCGGCGACGGCTTCAGTCATCAAATCCTTGACCGCCTGGACTTCCTTGTTCCGGTCGGCAGTGAAATTTTTAGCCGATATCTGGAAATGATCCCCCTGGATGAAGACGGGGCCGCGGAAACCTTCGCGCACAGCTGCAGCCAGCACGCAAGACACGTATTCGGCAGGCCGCTGCTCGGTATACCCCATTTCTGAGCGGGCTATTTCAAAGATGAATGCGCCTACGCGCAGGGCGTTGGCGGCGCGAAAGACGGCGCGGGAGGTGTAGTAATTGGCGGCGCGCACGTTAATGGCGGGCACAGTGAAGTTTGCCGGCAAATCCCCGCGCCCCACCGCCATATAAATCTCATGAATCGAGGCTGGGAAAATGCCCAACGCCTGCGCAATCTCTCCAATGAGCCAGCGAGCTGTGTCCCGTACCAGTCCTGTACTAAAGACGGCGCTGTACACCAGTCCGTCCATTTTTGCCGGCAGCAGCGCTTCATTGATGATGCTTACCTGGCTATCTGTGACGGAAACAACACCCGCCAGATGGTCGGTCAGGTCTTTCACTTTTGTCGCTTTCATGATTTTGCATCTCCTCCTGTAAAAATGGTCTCACGCGGAGACGCAGAGACGCATATGAAATCGGACATCCCCGTCCGATTCTCCTCAAATCTGCGTAATCTGCGCAATCTGTGATTATTTTCATCCATTGTAGCGTACCTCACGATGAGGAACCCTCACTGATGAGGAACTTCTGTCGCTAACTGCTTAAAATGCGAATAGCTTCGTCT
>CAZDSN010000003.1:0-11654 GCA_964507675.1 uncultured Ardenticatenaceae bacterium
TCGTGGCGTCGCCGTGAGCTTGCCGAATGGTGCGCCGCCGCCCATGTGGAACTCCCATGAAAACGGCCTCACGCAGAGGCGCTAAGAAAAATTCGTGAAAAATCGTGCAATTCGTGGCAAAAGATTTTCATCCATTGTGGTACGCCGCCGCCCAGGTGCAGAGGCAGCGAACTGTAGGACAAACGGTTAGTTTGTCCTACAGATTTTCATTCACCATCGTTAGCACAGCGTGAAGATAGCCGTGCGCACCGATGGGAAGTAATCTTCCTTCACATTAGTAAACCCGGCTTGTTGGAAGAGCGCTTTCCACGCTTCCCTGGAAGTCAACGCCTGTCCGGAAAGATCGTGGAATAACAGAATATCTATCATTCCGCCTGGCCTTTCGCGTAGTTCTTCCAATGGTGGGCGGATGACCTCTAAGATGACCAGGGGCACATGGGGGAAGCGCTGCTTGTACTTTTTCAACATGCTAATAACGCGCTCGTTATCTTCCTCCAGGAATTCATGGAGAGCATGAATACAGGTTACCACGTCAACGCCCTGGAACGGATGCTTTGTTTGATCCAGGTTGAACATGTCTTCCACTAATAACTGCACCCGATCTTGTAAGCCGGTTCGCGCCACCACAGAGTTCCCTAACTCAATGGCTTCAGGGGCAATATCCAGCCCATAAGCGGTCATATTTTCATTTTCCTGGCATAAAGCCGCCAGGAACGTGGCGTCGCCGCAGGCCAGGTCTAACACGCACTGGTAGCGTCCCTGGCGCAGGAAGTTAATCATCAAAGGAAAAGCAAAGGATTTTCCGACCGTGCCGCTGCCGCCAGCCACAAACTCTGACAGCCGGTTGACGTCGGTGCCAAACTTTTTCTGCTTCCTGAGCAATGGCTCCAGGTTGTGGAAGACGTTTTCGTAAGCGTGGACAACCAACAGGGGGCCGGTCATTAAATTGTCAATCAGCACGCCCTTCTCATCCAGATAATACGTGTCCCCCTCGCGCTGTAAAATCTGGATGGAGTAAAGGTATTCGCACAATGCTGTGAGAATTTTCAGGTCCAGGTTTTCGCGGCGGGCAAATGTCGCCAGATCAACCTTTTTGGATTGCCTGAGTTCGGTAAAAAAACCGACTTTGATGAGGGCTATCAGTACATGGGTCGTGTGGAATCCGCGAATCGTCTCCAAATTGATTTGTCTGACATAATCAAAATTCGTGGCGAACTGCTGGACGAGTGATGTCATTAGATACTCCTTGCGATAGGGTAAGGCAGGGCAGTTACCGCTGGATGAAAAGATAGTTAGCTGCAGGGCGCTAAACGCGGAGGCATTGAAATAGCCGCCCCCCCTGGCGCGCCACATGCTGCGAAAACGCCATAGACAATCAATTGTGACAGCTATCCTTTTCTGTATTTAGTGATTAATGTCATCTATTTGCGGCGAGCAATGTCACCTTTATTTCGTAGGGGGAATGGCGCAGTGAGTCGAGGCGGGTTGTCCTCCCTATAAACAAGAATGGCGGGCAAGCCCTTAAGGGCATTGCCCGCCATTCAGCGCGTGGTATGCAGATGGAGGGGGAATGACCGAGTCCTCAGAAATTCCTCTATCTGCTGCCGCCTAACTTTGAACGTAGCCAGGGCCGTAGGAGGTGACGGCGCGAATATAGTTGGCGCGTTCAAAGGCTGCCGGGGCGGCGTAGTTCATCTGGCTGATACTGCCACGGAACTTATCCAGAGATTCATATTCATGCTGCACCAGCCATAGGCTGATGCCGGCCAGGATTTCAGACAGCCGCTGCACGCCATTTTTCAGTAACTCCGAAGCCATGGTAGTCACGGTGGCTCCGGCGGCCAACCCTTTGAGAACATCATTGGTGGTGTGCACGCCCGTGGCCAGGGCCAGGTCTGTCTTGATGCGTCCATAAAGAAGAGCCGTCCAACGCAAGGGCAGACGCAGTTCGTCGGAACTGCTCAGCGTCAGGGAGGGGACGACGGTTCCCTTCTCCAGATCAATATCGGGTTGGTAGAAGCGATTGAAGAGGATCAGACCATTGGCGCCATTGTCCACCAGGCGTTGGGCCATGTTGGGGATGGCGCTGTAAAAGGGACTTAGTTTGACGGCTACCGGAATTTTGACGGTGTTTTTGACTTCGCGCAGCACTTCAATGGTCATCTCTTCTACTTCAGTTCCGGTTACCTGGGGACTGGTGGGTAGATAGTAGACGTTGAGTTCCAGGGCGTCAGCCCCGGCCTGCTCAATTTGTTCGGCAAAAGAGATCCAACTGCCGCTAGAGACGCCGTTAATGCTGGCAATCAGGGGGATGTGAACAGCCGCTTTCGCTTGTTGAATGTGGGTGAGATACGCTTCGGGGCTGGTGTCGCGGTAGGTGGGGGGAGCAGGGTAGTAAGAACGGGCTTCGGCCTGATTGTTGCTGCCTTCGAACAGGAATGGGTCTACTATGCCCACGTCCCGATTGATGTCTTCTTCAAAGAGGGAAGGCAGCACGATAGCGCCTGCCCCGGCATCTTCCAGGCGGCGCAGGGTACTCAGGTGGCGGGATAGGGGGGAAGATGCCGGCACTATTGGGTTGCGTAGGGTCAGACCAAGATAGGTCGTTGCCAGGTCCATAAAAATCTCCTTCTAAAAGCCACTTCCAGATGGCTGACTGCTTGTAGAAAGTATGCCGAATGCCGGCAACTTACTCCAGTGATAGATCGCTACCGTTTGCCAGACAAATGTCATGACGCGAACGGACGCACCCTAAGTATAGCGCACTTTAGGCAGATCGGAACGCCTGTAAGCAGGTTGGTCTGAAATAAGGGAGAAAGGAGGTCTGGAGAAGATGTCCAACCCGTCCTACGCGCACACCACGCAGGACGGGTTGAACTTTTATGGGTAACAGGGGGTTACGGGTAGCTGACGCCGTCCATGATCACCAGGGTGCCAGATGAGGCCGGGTTTTTGGTGCTGAGAATGGTGATAGTAACGGTATGGTTGCCGGCCATCAAGCCTGTGATTTGTTCTGACTGCTGCACTTGCCAGGCGGCGCTGTACAGGTCCACCGTAGCCACATCCACCCCGTCTACGGTGATTTTGGCCTGGCCGCACATGGGGCAGCGCACGGTGGTCCAGCTAAACGAACTGCCGCTGGTGATGAAGGTCGCTTTGTTGCCTGGCCCGGTGGAGAGGCGCAGGCTGCCGTTGGTGGCCCAAGGGGCAGACATGCCGCTCCAGCCTTTCATGAGCAGGCTGAGCGAACTGTCGTCAATGGTCTGGCCGGCGTCTATGAAACCATCTACGCGCGCTTCCACGCCGCTGGAATTGGGGTTCTTGAGACCCGAGGCCACGATAACGACGCTGTGCGCTCCCAGATTGAATCCGCTGAAGGTTTCCGTCTGGTAGGCGGGTGTAGCGGCATACAGGTCGAGGGTGGTGACGAGGCTGCCATCCACCATCACGTGGGCTTTGCCCTGGTCTGGGCCGCGGTAGGTGAGCAGGCCGAATTGGGTAACCGGGCTGGTGGTATATACCAGCCACTCGTTGGTGCTGTGGGCGGCGCGATAACCGCCGCCGTAGGCATTCACGTCAGCGCCGCCATACCAGCCGCCATATTGGATGTCGTAACTGTTGTCGTCGTAGACAATGGGAGGCGGAGCGATGTATTCTAGCCAGAAGCCATAAATCAAATTGCCCGTGTTGTCGCTGACAAACAGACGCTGCCCGGCTGCATCCCAGGCGGCGGCCATCAACTGCGTGCCGGGCACAGCCAGTTGTTCGACGATTTGCAGAGTGAGGGTGTCCACGATTTGAATCGTGGCGCTGGCCTTGTTGCTGACGAACAGGTGACGGTAGTCAGCGGATTGCACCATCTGTCGCGGTTCGTCATCTAAATCTATTTCCGCCACTACTTTGTCTTCCGTCAGGTCTACCACCATTAAGGCGTTGCGCCAGGTTTCGGCCAGGAAGGCATAGTGGCTGTCGGCGCTGAAGCCCACGTCAATGGTGTAGGAGCTGCCAGTGGGGATGTCTGTCCACGTGCCGTCACCGTTCTGCCGCCACAGGGTATCGTTGGTGGTCAGGTAAAGCAGACCGTTGGGGGCGTAGGCGGGGCGACCGGCGCGGGAGACAGAGCCGAGGGGCGTAGTCACCTGGCCGGTGAGCAGGTTGATCTGGTTGAACGCGCCGCTGTTGTAGCCGGTGGTGTAGGCGAAAGCATCGTCAGGGCTGATGACGACTTCTTCGTTGCCCAGGACGTTGGAAATGGTGCGCACCACCTGGCCGCTGGCGACGTCAATCTCTACCAGGGCATTGCCGGTGTTGGTGACGACGTAGAGGCGGCTGCCACTGCTGTTAAATGCCAGCCCGCGTGGCCCGGAACTGCCGGTGGGAATGTCGCTCATCACAGGCTGCATGGTAGCGGGGTCCAACAGGCTGACGCTGTTCTGGAAGCGGTTGGATACGGCCAGCAGGGAGCCATCGGGGGAGATGGCTAGACCACGGCTGCCATTACTGACGAAGGTGGTTTCTAGCTGGTGCAGCGTGCCCGGGTCCACGGTGTCCGCGGTGGAGAAAAGGATATTTTGGGCTGCGCCCAGGCCGTTGCCGGCCAGGTCGGCAATGGCTGCGTCCAGGTGCAGGGTGTGCACGGCGGCGGGCTGCAGCAGAGTGGTGGGGGCCAGGGAGACCTGGCGGTTGTCGAGGCTGATCTGCCGGGCGGCGTCAACGGGGGTGTCGTTTGCTTCCAGCCAGACAGTGCTGCTGTTCAAGGTGATGCGGTCAATGGCTTCGGAGAAGCTGGCGTTGATAGGGGCGTAGACAGGCACGTCAATGGTGTTAGCCGGGGGCGTGACGCCAGTCACGGCAGGCGGGGTGGTGTCGTTGAGGTCGCCCAGCATGTAGACGATGACTTCTGTGCCCAGGCCGCCGGCAGGGGCCAGGATATAGCGGTTGTCGGGAGTGACTTCCACATCCTGGACAAAAGTGCCGGCAATAGCTGGGGGCGGCATCGTCCCGACCAGGGTCAGCGTGGCCACGTCCAATATGGAAATGGCCTGCGTGGAGCGGTCAACCATGTAGATGAAGCGACCGTCGGGGCTGTAGGCCAGATGGTCGGGGTTGTCGGAGATGTGGACGTCGCCGCGATCCTGGCCAAGAATCAGGTCAATGAAGCGGAGTGATTTGTTGCTAGAGGAAGGAGCCATAGCGGAGCGCCCATCAGGAGAGAGGATGACTTCGCCGACTGCTCCGTAGGGAATGTAGATACTTTTGGCTTCTGTGCCTGTGGTCACATCGAAGATATTGAAGGCGAAGCCGGAGCCGTAGTAGATGGTTTTGTCATCGGCGCTGATAGCCGGGGCGGAAGGAGTTTTGCCCAGGTTGAAGGAGCGCAGGATGGTGCCGTAGGTGGGACTGCCGGCAGCGATGTCAATTTCGCGGATGTAGCCTGGGCCGCTCAGGTCGGTAACGTAGAGGCGTGTGCCGGCATGGTTGACCAACAGCCGGTCCGGGCTGAGAAAACCGGAGACGGTATTGGTGAAGCTGCCGGTGGTCAGGTTCAGGAACTTCACGTTTTTGAGGGTGGTGTTCAGGACGTAGGCGGTGTTCCCGTTAGGGGCGTAGACAACGTCGTAGGGGCCGGTGCCAGTGCCCACGTTGTAAGTAGCCATGACCTGCCAGGTAGCCATGTCATAACGGGTGATGGTGTTGTCATATCTGGTGATGACGAGGAATTCTGTGCCGGCATTATTCACAGCCATACGCTTGGGATCATAGCCGGTGGGAACGTTTGCCACCTGGCTGTGATGCTGCGCCACGGGCGTGGTGGCAATCATAAAGGAGTATGACAGCGCCGCCAGGCTGTTGCTGGCCAGATCATGCACTTCATTGCTCAACTGAACAGTGTACGTTTCGCCGACGGTGAAAGGCGCCCACGGGAACCAGTTCACTTCCTGCCCATCGGCGCTGACGTAGCTGCGACCATCTATAAAGAAGCCCTTGCTATCCACTACAGCCAGGCTGTGATCGGTAATGCTGCCCGGAGCGATGGCCTCGTTAAAGCGCACCGTCACCGGAGCCATGGCGTTGACACTGCTGCCGCCGGGCAGCAAGGTGACGGCAGACGGGGGGGTGGTATCCGAGCTGGCCACGACGCTGAATGTGCTGACAAAGGGGGCGGCCATGGGGGAACCGGTGGCGAATTCCTTAATGTCCGCCACGCCGCTGATCGTTAACTGATAGCTGCCGCTGGACAGGTTGCTGACCGGGCGGAACAGGACATCGTTGTTGTTGCCCCATTCCCAGGAACCAGACACCGGACCGCCGCCAACTTTTTGCAGCGTGAACGTGGTATTGCTGACCGTAGCCCGATCAATGGGGGCGCTGAAGCGAACGGCCACGCCGGTGTTGCGTTTGACGTTGCTGGTCCCATTGGCCGGCCAAACGCTCACGACGCTGGGCGTGCCGGCCTGAATGCCAAAGGGGAGGTAGGCAAAGCCGGCGCCGGTATCCAGCCAGGTGGCTATTTCATACAACTCACTGCTGTTGAACAGCGTGGTGTGATCAAAAGAGTTATTAATTTCGGTGAGACGATTGCTAAACAGAGGATTGATGGCCGTGTTGCCCGTTAACAGTTGGAAGAGGAAACTGAAGCGAGCGTCGCCAGCCAGCACGTACTGCACGGGTGTCCGTTCCGGCACAATTGCCAGCAAGGCATCGAAGGTAGCGCGGTTGCCGGATAGGTTGAGGCCGGCGTCTGGATTTTGACCGGTGTGGCAGGCGGCGCATTTTTGTTGGAAGAGAGGCAGCACCTGGTCCACAAAGGTGTACACTTCGCCCCGCTGGCGCAAATCCTGCGCTTCGGGGATGGGACCAATATCGCGCGGTTCGTAAGGGAACGCGCCCACGTGGCAGCCATTGCAGGAACGGACTTCACCCGGCTGCACCCAACTCCAGACACGCTCATGTGCCATGGCGCCGCCGTCCAGGTCAATCAAGTCCCAGGCAGTGGTCACGCCGGCCAGTGCTTTGAAAGCGACTGTGCCGGTGGCGTCAGGCGTGGCTACGCCCACTACGCGCACGGGGTCGTAAAAAGTTGTGCCCACCAGCATGTCCTGGGTCTCGCTGCGGCGGGGCAGGTTTTGTTTGATGCGCAGTCCCTGAATTTGTCCCAGGTCCATGTGGTACGGGTAGTTGGGGTCGCCGCCGACGTCCTCATAGTTAGCCTGACGGAAGTCGCCGCGCAGACTGATATCGCGCACGACGAATGTGCCCCAGTTCAGATCGCTGTTTGTCTGACTGACATGGGTCGGCGGCAGATTGCGCACGCGCACAGGGATGGGCGATACTTCATTGGTAGCCGGGTCGTCGTAGAGGACGGCGTGATTGGTGGCGACAATGGTGCGGACGATGCGCACGTGGGTGAGAGTAGGGGTGACGTCGGTGGCAATATTGATGGTGTGTGGGCCGGCGGACAGGTCAATGTCTATGCGGTAGCTATAGGGCGCGCTAAAGGTGAGCGAGCCATCCAGCTTGCGCTCAATGTCCTGGGTTCCGCCGTCGTAGTCCACGCCATCCACCTTCACCCAGGCGCGGTCGGGCGCGCTGCCGCCGTTGTCGTCCGCAATGCCGCTGACTTCCAGATAGATGCGGCCTGGATTCGTCAGATTGAAGTTGTAGGTGCGGAAGGCGGGATTGATGCCTGGGCCAGGGGCAGTGGAGTTGGTGGTGTCATCCACCAGCACATATTCTGGCGTTAGCTGCATGGTGTACAGGCCAAAGCCGTTATGCAGTGGCTCCGTGCTGGGGGTATAGCCGTAGATGAGTTTGCTACTGGTCAGCGGGTAAGGGGTGCGGTACAGGCCGGTGGGTCCAATCGTCATAGGGAAGGGCAGATTTTCGTTGTTGAAGCTGCGCGGGTCGAAAATAGCCATTTTGCCAGCCAGCGCCTCGCGGTTGGTGAAAATGCCCACCATCTCACCCGTGGCGAGTTCGCGACTTTCAATGGAGTTGGCGTTTTCGCCGCCTTGCTGGTTGAAGCGGGGGGAGACGCCGCCATAGTAAACGAAACCATTGGTGCCATCCTGGTTCATGCGCCACAAGGTGAACAGATTGCGCATGAAATTGAGGTGATCCCAGCGGTCGAACAAAATCTGGCCGTTGCTACCCACCTGCGGGTTGATGTCGAAGTTGGCGTTGTAATCCACCTGATGCAAGTCACTGCCGTCGGCGTTGACAACATACAATTGCGTCGAGATGGCCAGGTCGTACGGTTTCATCTCTCGCTGCTTCAGCCGGTCACTGGCAAAAATAATGCGACCGTCTGGCAGATAATCGGGGTCCTGGTCATTAACGGCCAGGTGCGGCAGGTCGAAGGTGATTTGATGCAGGTTGGAGCCGTCCAGGTTTATCTCCCAGAGGTGCCAGCTATCGTTAGAAGATTGGCGCATGGCGAACAGGACGCGCTCGCCGTCATAGGAGACTTCGGGGTCAATGACGCCGCCGCCGGCAGCGGCCACATCCGTGAGTTGGTAGAGCGTGCCGGAGGCGGAGACAGGACTGAGCAGATAGAGATCGCCTACGGCGGGTGGGTTAGCATTGAAGACGCGCCCCATGCCTGGGGTGGCGTTAGGAGGTGGGACGGGCGGATTGAACTCCTCTTTGACGAAGACGATGCCGTTGGGCAGGGTGGCGTTGTCAGGCGTCTGATTGACGGTGAAGGCAACAGTGAAACTGGCTTCAGGGTTGGGCAGTGGATTGCCTTGGGCGTCCATCAGGCGGGCGGTGATGGTGTGGGAGCCGTTAGGCAAGTGGTTGAAGCGGAGGGTGGTGTTATTGAGCCAGGTGGCCACAGGGGTGGGGGCGAAGTTGCGGAAGACGACCTTATTGCCAAACGAGGTGCTGTTGCTGCCATTGTAGAAGTCAAACGGCTGCGGGTCTTCGTCCAGGAAGAAGGCCACGTAGGGGGCATCCCAGGGGCCGACGATGAAGTTACTGGCGGCGAAGGAGACATTTACGTAGGCGGTGTTGACAACCTGGCCGGACGTGGGGGATTGGATGACAATGCCGGCAGCATTGATGAACTCTTCCGCCGTGGCCGGCTGGGCAAAGCTCAGACCGCTCACGACTAGGGTAACGAATAAAATGGCTCGCAATAGATACTTGTGAATCATAGAAGTTCCTACGGATGAAAACGCTCTGCAAGAATGCTTGAAATGAATTTACCGTAGCCAAAATGAAGGTGGCGACGTGTATGAGTTGGTGGAATGGATGGACACGGTTCTGTTGTTCTGTCTGTTGGAAGATAGGGGCTAGAAGTGGTGGTGGGTCTGTCGCCTGTACCGTACCACTATCTATTTCCCATCCCCCAGGTGTCTGGCTGCCTGGTTTAGCCTGTTTAACAGGAAGCGAGCAGCCAACAACACCATAAAAGTACCTGGATAGGTACAAATAGCTTGTAAAATGGGATTCACTTGGGTTGGGAAATGTGTACTAACAGTTCTGGGAAGAGTAGGTCTTGTGTACCAGTGGCAGTTGCCGGCATGGCTGCCAGCAGTCGTCATAGGGCAATAAAGAAAGATAGGGCCAATCGCACAGCGATTGGCCCTATCTTTTCAACTTATACGGGCGCAGGAGGTTGCCCTGGCCGGTTAGGGATAACTGTAGCCGTCTAGCATGATCAGGGTTCCGCTAGAAGCAGGGTTTTTGGTGCTCAGGACGGTGATGGTGATCTGGTGCGCGCCGCTGCCCAATCCAGCAATTAACTGCCCATACTGCACCTGCCAGGCAGGACTGTAGAGATCCACCATCGTCAGGACATTGCCATCCACTGAGATTTCCGCCTGACCGCAGGTGGGACAGGTGGCGGTGCGCCAGATGAAGGCGTCGCCGTTGACAGTGAACGTGGCGCTGTTGCCGGCCGCGGTGGTTAGCCGCGCTGCGCCGTTGGTGGCCCAGGCGCCGCTGAGGCTGCTCCATCCCTGGTAGTTGAGGCTGAGGGCTTTGTCGTCTATGGTTTGCCCGTTGACGATGAAGCCATCTACGCGCACTTCCATGCCGGCAGATTCCGGGTTCTGTTGCCCCGCAGCCGTCACCACAATGTTGTGTGGGGCGTTGGTCAGGTTAGTGAAGGTGAACACCGCCTGGTACTGTGGCGTGGGCGCGTACAGGTCCAGGGTGCTGATGGTCACGTTGTCCACCTTGATATACGCTTTCCCCTGGTCGGGGCCTACGTATGTTACCAGACTAAACTCCGTGGCGGCAGGCGATTTGTACGATATCCATTGGCTGGCCGTGGACACCGCGCGATAACCGCCGCCCAGAGCGTTGGCATCTACTACGCCGGCCCACTCATTGTATTGGAGTTCGTAAGAACTGTCGTCGCGGATCACAGGCGGCGGAGCAACGTAGTTCAGAGTGAAGCCGCGCACCAGGTTGGTGGTGGTATCGGTGACAAACAGCCGCTGTCCAGCGCCATCCCAGGCCACCGCCATCATCTGGCTGCCTGGCAGGGAGATCTGCTGTACGATGGCTAACGTCAGCGTGTCCACGACTTGAATAGTAGCGCTGGTCTTGTTGCTCACAAAGAGGAACCGGTGATCAGCAGACTGAGCCATCTGGCGCGGTTCGTCGCCTAGCGGAATCTCCACCAGCACGGCGTCTTGCAGCAAGTCCACCACCAGCAAAGCGTCGCGCCCAGTTTCGGCCATGAAAGCATAGCGACCATCGGCGCTGAAAGCGACATCAAGGGTGTAGCCGCTGTTGGTAGAGATGGCTGTCCAGGTGTCATCCCCGTTTTGCCGCCACAGGGTGTTGTTGGTGGCCAGATAGAGCGCACCGTTGGGGGCATAGGTGGGACGGCCGGGCTTGTCAACGACGCCGAGTGGCGTGGTGATCTGGTCTGTAACCAGGTCAATCTGCTGGAAAACGTTGTTGGTGAAGCCGGTGGCGTAGGCGCGGCTGCCGTCAGGGCTGACGACAACCTCTTCGTTCGCCAGCACGTTGGGAATCGTGCGCAGCACCTGACCCGTGTTCACGTTTATTTCCACCAGCGTGTTGCCTGGATTGGTGACCACGTAGAGGCGGCTGCCGTCGCTGTTGAAAGCCAGCCCACGCGGCCCGGCGCTGACCGGGATGGAGACCTTGAGGGGCTGCATCGTGGCCGGTTCCAGCAGGCTGACGGAGTTTTGGTAGCGGTTGGAAACGGCGAGCAGGGAGCCATCAGGCGACATGGCCAGGCCGCGGCTGCCATTGCTGTTGAACGTCTGGCTCATCAGGTTGAGCGGGCCCGGATCAAGGGTGGCGGCGGTGGCGAAAGTGGCCGTCTGTCCCAGACCCAGGGTGTTACCTGCCAGGTCGGCTAAGGTTTGCTCCAGATGCAGGGTATAACTGGTTAGCGGTTGCAGCAGCAGCGCGGGCGCGAATCCGACCATCTGGTTATCCAGACTGATGTGCAGGGCGCCGCTCAAGGGCGCGCCGCTGGCGTCCAGCCAGATAGTGCTGTTGTTCACGGTCAGCCGGTCCAGCGGCTCGGAGAAGGCGGCGCTAATGGGGGCATAGATGGGCACGTCAGTGGCACTGCCCGGCGTCATGCCGGTTACGGTGGGGGCAATGGCGTCGTTCATGTCGCCAGGCTGGTAGACCAGCAGTTGCTCAGCCGCGCCGCCGGC
>CAZDSN010000003.1:11754-24715 GCA_964507675.1 uncultured Ardenticatenaceae bacterium
TGACCAGGTTGTAGAATTTGTTGGCTACCAGGATTTCTGTGCCGGCATGGTTGACGGCCATTCGCTTGGGGTCAATGTCTGTCATCACAGCAGCTACCTGGCCGTGATACTGGGAGACTGGTCCGCTGACTGTTGAGAAACTGTAGATGTAGGGAGACAGGCTGTTGCCCGCCAGGTCGCGCACGCCGCTGGTCAAGGAAACAGTGTAGGTTTCATTGACGGACAGCAAGGCCGCAGGCAGGAAACTGACGGTCAGGTCATTGGGGTCGAGGTAGATACTCCCGCTGATCACCTCACCGCTGCTGTTTGTCAGGGCGAAGGTGCCGCTGTGCAGGGTGAGGCGGTCAAGCGTTTCGGAGAAGGCGACGCGGATGGGGGCGGTGACCGGGTTATCACTGCTGCCATCAATTGGCGTTACGCTGGAGATGATGGGGGCGATGACGTCGTTCATGTCACCGGGCTGGTAGACCAGCAGTTGCTCGGCCAGACCGCCAGCGACGGCAAAGAGGAACTGGCTGTCCGGACTGA
Organism: uncultured Ardenticatenaceae bacterium; assembly: GCA_964507675.1. GTDB lineage: Bacteria > Chloroflexota > Anaerolineae > Promineifilales > Promineifilaceae > JAGVTM01. The sequence goes on from CAZDSN010000003.1 coordinate 12,283, forward strand.
CGACCAGGCTTTGGATGAAGGTAACGTCGTTGCCGTCTGCCGGCAGGTTGGCCACTATTTGCAGCGTGGCCACGTCCATCACGGCTAAATCTTGCGTCGCCCGCATGACCATGTACAGGAACCGCCCATCTGGACTAAACGTCATGTTGTCCGGGTTGTCGGGCAGCAAGATCTCGCCCCGATCCAGGCGCAGATCGAGATCAATGAGACGCATCGCCTGGGTATTGCTGGAGGGCGCCAGGGCGTAAGACCCATCGGGAGCGACGACTACGGGACTAACAGCCCCATAGGGCAGGGGGAGGCTGGCGACGATAACGCCCGTAGTGATGTTCAGGATATTGAAGGCCAGCGGCGAACCGAAGTAGAGATACTGGTCGTCAGAACTGACGACGGGGCGGGAGGGAACCTTGCCCAGGTTGAAGGTGCGCAGAATCTGGCCGAAAGTGGGGCTGCCCACCACCACGTCCATTTCGTGGATAGCGCCGGAGCCGCCCGTATCATTCACGTAGAGACGGGTGCCGGCATTGTTGAGCTGCAGTCGATCGGGAGTGGTGAATCCCGTGGTGGTGTGCACCAGCGCTCCCGTGCTCAGGTCGAGGAACTGCACGCTCTTGTCCCCCGTGTTCAGGACGTAGGCCAGCGTATCGTCAGCGGAGAAGGCTACGTCGTACGGATTGAGGCCCACGGGATAGGTGTCCAGCTCTTCCCAGGAGCCGACAGCGTAGCGGCTGACCAGGTTGTAGAATTTGTTGGCTACCAGGATTTCTGTGCCGGCATGGTTGACGGCCATTCGCTTGGGGTCAATGTCTGTCATCACAGCAGCTACCTGGCCGTGATACTGGGAGACTGGTCCGCTGACTGTTGAGAAACTGTAGATGTAGGGAGACAGGCTGTTGCCCGCCAGGTCGCGCACGCCGCTGGTTAAGGAAACGGTATAGGTTTCATTGACGGACAGCAAGGCCGCAGGCAGGAAACTGGCGGTCAGGCCATTGGGGTTGAGGTAGATAGTCCCGCTGACCACGCCGCCGCTGCTGTTTGTCAGGGCGAAGGTGTTGCCGTCGAGGGTGAGGCGGTCAAGCGTTTCGGAGAAGGTGACGCGGATAGGGGCGGTGACGAGGTTATCACTGCTGCCGTCGGCGGGCATAATGTCGGCGACGCTGGGAGGGATGATATCGTTGGGATCGGCAATCTTAAAGACCAGGACGGACGTAGCCATGCCGCCGGCCACGGCGAAGATGTGGTTGCTGTCCGGGGTGACTGCCAGGCTCTGGACATAAGTGCTAATGGCCTGTGCCGTGGGCAGCTCGGCCACAATTTGCAGGGTAGCCACATCCATCACCGCCAGATCTTGCGTAGCGCGCAATACCAGGTAGAGGAAGCGTCCATTTGGCGCAAAGGCCATATGGTCCACGTTGTCTGGCAAGGCGATTTCGGTTCGATCCTGCTGAATGGTAAGGTCAATCAGGCGCAGCGATTGGGCGCTGAGAGAAGGAGCCAGGGCGTAAGCGCCGTCGGGGGAGATGGTTATCGCCCCGACTGTGCCATAGGGGATGTAGATGCTGTTGCTGATCTGGGCCGTGGCAATGTCCAGGGTGTTGAAGGCGAAGGAAGAGCCAAAGTACAGAGTGGCATCGTCGGCGCTGATGACGGGAGGAGCCGGTATACGTTCCAGCTCAAAGGTGCGCAGAACGTCGCCAAAGGTGAGGCTTTCCACGACCACGTCAATTTCATGAATGGCGCCGCTGCCGCCAATGTCGCTGACATAGAGGCGCGTGCCGGCATGGTTGACCAGCAAGCGATCCGGTGTAATCAGCGGGGCGCCAATCGTGTGCAGGATGTCGCCTGTGCTCAAGTTGATGATTTGCACATTTTGGGCGGTGGTGTTGAGGACATAAGCCTTCGAGTCGTCAGCGGAGTAAGCCACGTCGTAAGGGCCGGCGGCCACAGGGTAACTGGCGATGGTTTCCCAGGAGCCAACCGTGTGGCGGGTGACCAGGTTTTCGTATTTGTTGGTCACCAAAAATTCCGTGCCGGCATGGTTGAGGGCCATGCGCTTGGGATCAACACGGGTAGGCACAGTCGCTAGCTGGCTGTGATACTGTGATGCCGGTCCGGTGACAGTGGCGAAACTGTAGGAGAAGGTCGCCAGGCTGTTACCAGACAGATCGCGAACGCCGTTGCTGAGGGAAACGGTGTAAGTTTCATCGGCAGCCAGCGGGGCAGTGGGCAGGAAGTCTGCCGCTGTCCCTTGCAGATGGACGTAAATCCGGCCATCCACGGGCGCGCCACTGCTGTCTGTGATGGTGAAGTTGCCGGTATTCAACGTCAACCGGTCTATCGGTTCGGAAAAAGTGATGTGGATGGGAACGTGAACGGGCTGGTCTGGGCTGCCGTTAGCGGGCGCGAAGCCAGTGACCGTGGGCGGGGTGACGTCGTTGGGATCGGCCACTTGATAGACCAACACCTCAGTTGCCAGACCGCCGGAGACAGCAAAGACAAGCTGGCCGTCCGGGCTGGTCACCAGGCTCTGGACGAAGCTTTCTTCGGCGTCCGCTGCCGGCAAATCCGCCACCACCTGCCACGTTACCACATCCATGACCGCCAGGCTCTGCGTGGCGCGCATGAGCATGTACAGGAAGTCGCCGTTTGGACTAAAGGTCAGGTGGTCGGCGTCGTCGGACAGCTCGATGATGCCCCGATCCTGATTCACAGACAGGTCAATGTAGCGGAGAGACCCACCCGTGGTCGAGGGGACAAGGGCATAGGTCTCGTCTGGCGACAGAATGACGGGCCCGACTGTGCCGTAGGGGACATAGATGCTCTGGGTTTCGCTGCCGGCAACTACGTCGAAGATATTAAAGGCCAGGGAGGAACCGTAGTAGATGGTTTTGTCATCGGCGCTGATGGTGGGGCGGGCAGGTATCTTGCCCAGATTGAAGGTGCGCAAGACCTGGCCAAAAGTAGGGCTGCCTACCACCACGTCTATTTCATGAATGGCGCCGCTGCCGCCGATGTCGCTGACGTAGAGGCGACTGCCGGCATGATCCGGCAGCAGCCAATCGGGGGTGATCAGCCCGCTGCTGATCGTAGCCATAATTGCGCCATTGCTGAGGTTAACGATTTGCACGTTGTTGGCGGTGGTGTTCAATACGTAAGCGCGGGCGCCGTCGGCGGAGTAAGCCACGTCAGTAGGTCCCGCCGCCACCGGGTAGTTGGCTAGAATGTCCCAGGAACCTACCTCATAGCGGGTGATCAGGTTGCTGTATTTATTAGCCACCAGGAATTCCGCCCCATCCTGATTGACCGCCATATGCTTGGGGTCAATGTCCGTAGGCACAGCCGCTATCTGGCTGTGGTACTGTGGCGTTGGAGTGGTCGCCACGGTGAAGTTGAACGTGAAGGAGGACAGATTGTTGTCAGCCAGGTCGCGGATGCCGTTGCTCAGTTTAGCGGTATATGTTTCACCTGGCTTGAATGGGGCCCAGGGGAACCAGTTCGCTTCCAGGCCGTCGGCGCTGACGGTGATCCGGCCATCTATAAAGAACCCTTTGCTATCCACAACAGTGAGGGTGTAGTCGTTGATGCTGCCTGGGTCAATAGCCTCATTGAAGCGTACGGTCACCGGGGCAAACGGGTTGGCGTTGCTGCCGGCAGGCAAAAATGTCGTTACCTGCGGTGAGCTGTTGTCGTAGCTGCTCACCACGCTGAAGGTGCTGATAAAGGTCTCCGCCAATGGACTTCCCGGCAGCGCGTTCTCAATGTCCAGGATGTTGCCACTGATGGTCAATTCATATTGACCGCTGGATAGATTGCTATAGGGATCGAAGTAAACGTCGTTGTTGGTGCCCCATTCCCAGTCGCCGGAAACGGTGTTGCCGTTTGATTTGCGCAGCACAAAGGTGCTGCTGTTCACCGTGGCCCGATCAATGGGTGCGTCAAAGTGGACGGATATGCCGGTGTCCCGCCTGACGCCGTTGGCGTTGTTGGCGGGCAAGACGCTGACCACATTTGGGTCGCCACTTTGGAAGCCCAGCGGCAAATAAGCAAAACCCGCCCCCATGTCCAGCCAGGTAGCTATATCATACAGCTCGCTGCTGCTGAGCATGTAGGTGTGGTTTACCTGGTTATTTATTTGGTTTAGCCGCGCCGTATATTCCGGGTTGATATTGACTCTGCCACTCAACAGTTGATAGAGGAAGCTGAAGCGCGCCTCGCCATTAATGGCGTATTGAGTGGGCGTGCGGTTGCTGACGTAGGTCAGCAGCGCGTCAAAGGTCTCCCGGTCGCCGGACATATCCAGATCGCCGTCCGGGTTTTGCCCGGTGTGACATCCGTCACACTCGTGCTCGATGATGGGCAGCACCTGGTCTACAAAGGTGTACACTTCGCCCCGCTGCCGCAAATCTTGCGCCGGGGGAATGGCGCCGATGTCGCGCGGTTCGTACGGGAACGCGCCTACGTGGCAGCCATTACAGGAACGAACTTCACCCGGCTGTACCCAACTCCAGACGCGCTCATGCACCAGAGCGCCGCCATCCTCGTCAATCAAGTCCCAGGCAGTGGTGACGCCGGCCAGCGTTTTGAAAGCCATCGTGCCCGTGGCGTTGGGTGTAGCTACGCCAATCACGCGCACGGGATCGTAAAAAGTCGCGCCCACCAATATGTCTTGGGTTTCGCTGCGACGCGACAGGTTCTGCTTGACGCGCAATCCATCAATCTGGTACAGGTCCATGTGGTACGGATAGTTGGGGTCGCCGCCAGCGCCCTCAAAATTGACCTGGCGGAAATCGCCGCGCAGACTGACGTCGCGCACAACGAATGTGCCCCAGTTGATGTTTTGGTTCGTCTGGCTGACATAAGCTGGCGGCAGGTTGCGCACGCGCACGGGGATGGGCGAGACTTCGTTGGTGGCCGCGTCGTCATAGAGGACGGTGTGATTGGCGGCGGCGATGGCGCGGACGATGCGCACGCGCGTGATGGTGGGGGTGACATCGGTGGCAATGTTAATGGTGTGTGGGCCGGCGGCCAGGTCAATATCTACACGATAGCTGTACGGTTCGCCAAAGGTAAGCGAGCCATCTAGCTTGCGTTCAATGTCCTGGGTGCCGCCGTCATAATTTACGCCATCTACTTTCACCCAGGCGCGGTCAGGAGTGAGCCCGTTTTCGTCGGCAATACCGCTGACTTCCAGATAGATGCGGCCGGGCGTGGCCAGATTAATGGCATAGGTGCGGAAGGTGGGATTCACGCCGGGGCCGGGAGCCGTGGAGGTGGTGGTATCGTCCACCAGCACCGATTCGGGCGTCAACTGCATGGTATACAGGCCAAAGCCGTTGTGCTGCGGGGCTGTGTTGGGGGTGTAGCTGTAAATGAGTTCGGTGTTAGTTAATGGGTAAGGGGTGCGGTAGAAGCCGGCGGGTCCAATGATCAAGGGAAAGGGCAGATTTTCCAGGTTGAAACTGCGCGGGTCAAAAATAGCCATTTTACCCGCCAGAGAATCGCGCTGGGTGAAAATGCCTACCAGTTCGCCCGTAGCCAGTTCGCGGCTTTCCAGGGCATTGGCGTTTTCGCCGCCCTGCTGGTTAAAGCGAGGGGAGACGCCGCCATAGTAAACGAAACCGTCTGTCCCGTCGGCATTCATGCGCCATAAGGTGAACAAATTGCGGATAAAGTTGAGATGATCCCAGCGGTCGAACAAAATCTGGCCGTTGCGGCTGACCTGGGGGTTGATGTCGAAGTTGGCGTTGTAGTCCACCTGGCGCAGGCCGCTGCCGTCGGCGTTAACCGTGTACAGTTGGGTAGAAACCGCCTGGTCATACGGCTTCATCTCCCGCTGCTTCAACCGGTCGCTGGCAAAAATGATGGCCGGGCTGCCCGGCCCCCCGTCCGGCAGGTAATCGGGGTCCTGGTCGTTGACAACCAGGTGGGGTGGGTCGAAGGTGATTTGGTGCAGATTGGTGCCGTCCAGGTTCATCTCCCAGATGTGCCAGCTATCGTTACTGGATTGGCGCATGCCGAACACCACGCGCTCGCCATCGTAGGAAACTTCGGGATCAATGACGCCGCCGCCGGCAGCCGCTACGTCGGTGAGCTGGTAGAGTGTGCCGGAGGGGGAGATAGGACTGAGCAGATAGAGATCGCCTACGGCGGGTGGGTTGGCATTGAAGACGCGCCCCATCCCTGGCGCCGCGTTGGGCGGGGGAACCTGCGGGTTCAACTGCTCTTTGACAAAGACGAGGGCGTTGGGCATTTCCACGTTATCCGGCGCCTGATTCACAGTGAAGGAGACGGTGAAACTGGCGGTAGGATAGGCCAGCGGGTTGCCCTGGGCGTCCATCAAACGGGCAGTGATGGTATGGGAGCCATTAGACAGGTTGTTGAAGCGGAGGCTGGTGTTATTGAGCCAGGTGGCGGCAGGGGTCAGGGTAAAGTCGCGGAAGACGACTTTGTTGCCAAACACGGCGCTGTCGCTGCCGTTGTAGAAGTCAAACGGCTGCGGGTCTCCGTCCAGGAAGAAGGCTGCGTGAGGCGTATCCCAGGGTCCCATGGTGAAGTTCGCGACCGTAAAGGAAACGTCCACATAGGCCGTGTTAACGACCTGGCCGGATGTAGGGGCGAGGATCGTGATGGTGGGGTCTGCGGCGATACCCTGCCCGGCGACAGACATCTGGGATAGTCCCAGGCCGGCAATGAAGATGAGGGTGAACAAGAACGAGCGAACAATACGCGAGTTAGACATATTTTCAAGAACCTGGTGAGGAGAAGGGGTGTGAACGTTTAATATGACAGAAACGTAACAGGTTAGATAGATACAGGTACATTAGTCCTGGTGGTTACACAAACTGCTGTGGGATTGTCCGGTCCCCATGTCAGTCCGGTGGCGACTGCATCCCAAATCACTATAAAGTTACCTAAATCAGTACAAAATAGGTGTAAACTGCGTTTCACCTGAAGGGGTACATCTGTACTAAACTGTTTTAGGCGGATTGGGACTGGGGTATAGCAGGAAAGGGGGGAAGAAGGAACAGAGGTGGTTAGGAGAGAGGGAGGGGGTTAAGATAGGGAGTATGGTGGATTGGATAGAGGTCGTGGATAAGTCTTTGCCTGCCGGCATTTACGCCCGCCCCGGCGGCTCTCTGTTGATGATGGTGGGTTTGCCGGGGGCCGGCAAGTCCCTGCTCATTGACCACCTGCAAGTAGAGACGTTGCATTGCAACGTCTCTACCCCCGTCGTTGTCGTTAGCAGCGATCAGGTGCGCACGCTGGCGTTGGCGCAGCCCGGGTACAGCCATGAAGAGGTAGACGCCATTTATGATCTGTGCCACGCCGTCATTGGGCGACGACTGGCGCAGGGGCAGCGGGTTGTGTTTGACGCTACCAATCACCTGCGCCGCCGCCGCCAGGCGCTGCGACGCCTGGCCATGCAAAGTGGGGCTGCTGTAGCCGTCTGCCATGTCACGGCCAGCGCCGCGGACACCCGCCAGCGGCTGCAGGCGCGCCACAGCCATACGCGCCGCCCTGGCGATCTTTCCGACGCGGGCTGGTCTGTCTATGAGTTATTGCAAAACCAGTTTGAGCCGCTGCATCTCCCCCACCTGGTGTTGGACACATCCGCTGCCCCCCCCGACCAACTCGCCCGCCAGCTACGCGACTACTGGCTGGCGCAAGAGGAAGGGTAAATCAGGAAATTCACCGCCAAGACATGAAGATCGCCAAGGGATAACCAGAGACAAACCTTCGCGCTCTTGGCGTCTTGGCGGTAAAGAATTTCTGTTATGTCAGCCGCTCGCGGGCGCGGGCGCTGAGGTAGTCCATGCTCCACACCATAATCACGATGGCCCAGGTGGCTGTGCCGGCAGCGTCATACTGATTCAAGCCCACCCACAGCCGGAACTGCTGCCCAATGCCGCCGCCGCCCACAAAGCCGATCACCGTAGACATGCGGATGTTGATGTCCCACTGGTACAGGATAAAGGCCAGGAACTTCGGCACCAACTGCGGCGCAATGGCGAAAATGAGTGTTTGTAGCCGGTTCGCGCCCGTTGCCATGACAGCCTCCACCGGGCCCGCGTCAATCTCCTCAATCGTCTCCGAGAACAACTTGCCCAGGTTGGGGATGTTGTTCAACATCAGCGCCAGCACCCCCGCAAAGGGTCCCGCGCCCACCCAGGCGGCGCAAATCAACACCAGAATCATGGGTTCGACAGAGCGGAACAGGTTAAAAGCAGTGCGGAACAGATTATAGACGGCGCGACCGGCGACGCTGCGCCCCGTAATATTGCGGGCGGCAAAGAAACTGAGGGGGATAGCAAAGAAGGAGCCGAGGGTAGTAGCCAACAGAGCCATCAACAGCGTTACCAGCGACAGGTCAAGCACTGTTTTCAATGCCGCGCTTGGTTGTGGTCCGCCGATGACCTCCTTCCAGATCACTTCTACCTGACCCGCCGTCGCGCGGTTTGAATCCGGGTCTACTTCCATGAGCGGGCTGATGGTCGTTTCCAGGCGGAGATTGCCGGCAGCATCCGTCGTACAACAATTCGATTGCACCCGCAAAAACGCCCCATCAGACAATGCCCAACGCACGGATACTTCCGTATTTGCCGGCAGTTCATGTCCCGAAATCACCAGGGGGTCCCCCACATTGCCGCAAGAACGGGACAGCGAGACGCGCGCGCCGCTGATGCCTGAGGGCGAGGTAGCGCCGGAGCCGCAGGGCACGGGCAGGGGCACGGTCACCTTGTGCTCCTCTGTGGGGCGGCTTATCACGTCCGGTATGGCGAACGCTTTCACCAGCCGCAGCCCATCCGGCGCGCCGCGGATCAGTTCGACGGGCTTAATTTGGGACACCTGCCACGACCAGGCAAAGGCCAACACAAAGAGGACGACCCCCGCGATACGTGTAACCAGGCGGCGGAGAGGACTGGCGCGTTGGGCCACGGGCGTGCCGGCCAGAATGCGCTGCCGCAGCCAACCGGACACCGCATCCAGAATGGCTACGACCAACACAATAGCAATAATGGCCGTGGCCATGGCTGAAAAGCGGTTCAGCCGGATCCATTGGATAACCAGGAAGCCCAGGCCGGCGTCGCTGACCAGACCGATGACGGTGGACATGCGCACATTGATGTCCCAACGATAGAGGGTGAAGGAGGTGAAGGTGGGCAAAATTTGGGGCAGCACGGCGTAGACCACTATCTGTGGCATTGTCGCCCCCGTAGCTCGCATGGCTTCAATGGGGCCGGGGTCAATGCTTTCGATGGCTTCCGAATACAGCTTGCCCAAAGCGGCTACCGTGTGCAGCCACAAGGCCAACATGCCGCCAAATGGCCCCAGGCCGACCCAAACGGCAAAAATAATGGCCCACATCAGCGTTTCAATGGAGCGGATGATGTTGAGCACGGTGCGCGTAACTGTGTAGATAGCCCGCGTGAGCCGGTTGCCCGACATCAGGTTACGCGCCGCCAGGAAGCTGAAGGGCACGGCGAAGATGACGCCCAACACGGTGGCCATGAAGGCCAGGGCGATGGTTTCGCCAATTTTGTCTATGACCAGAGCCAGCGTTTGCGTGGGTTGGAGCGAGCCGTATGGCTGGTGCTGCTCGGCGCGGACGACGTGGGTTTGGGTTTCGCCCGGCCCGGGCTGGCTGGTGACGGGCACCGCCAGCGGAACTTTGACGCGGGTGGTGAAATTGCCGGCAGCGTCCGTCACAAACAAAGCCGGCGCGCCATCTTGCAGCACCCGCTGCGGGTCGCCAATGGGGCTGATCCACCATAGCTCCCCCTCGAAATCCGGCAAATAACCAGTGCCGGATACCTCAATAAAGTCGGCGACGGCGGCGCAAGGGACGCTGGTGACCAGCCGGGGCGAGATAGTGGCTTCCCGCGTGGGCGGCGGCAGCGGCTCAATGCACGGAATCTGTATCGGCGTCTGCCCGATCACGTCGTTGGTCGGGTAGGTCATCAGCTCTGGCCTGGTCAACGCCTTCAAATAAGGCAGCATGGACGGCCAACTGCTGACCAATCGCGCCGGGCGCACGTCGGTGACGCTGACGCCCAGTCCGTAGACGATCAACGCCCCCAATAAGAAGGGCACGCCCATCCCCGACTGCCGGCCCCGCGCCAACTGAAAAGCATCCCACGCCGTCCACAACCAGATGCCGGCTAAAGGCGCCAGCAGGGCGACGGTGTTTTTCCACAAAATAAGGCCCCCCAGCGCCACGACAACCAGCAGCATCCCGGCGCCGCGGCTGCGTTTGCCTAAAACCGCCTGGCCGCTGCCAGGCAGAATCAGCGAAAAGAGGGCGTAAAGCCAGGCAGGTTGTTGGCCCTTTGGGTCAGATACGTGCATAGGCTTTTCCCCCTTTAGTTGACGGCCTGCCCGCCGACAGTGACCATTTCCGCTTCTTCGCCATACACTTCTTTGAATCGTTCTCGTGTCAGTTCCTTAGGGATGCCGTCAAAAACGAGTTCCCCCGCCTTCAAGCCGATCACGCGGCTGGCGTAGCGGTGTACCAGGTCCAGAAAGTGCAGGCTGCAAATGACCGTAATCCCATCCTGCCGGTTGAGCAGTTCCAGGTATTGCAAAATGGAGTGAGCCAGCACCGGGTCCAGACTGGCTACCGGTTCGTCGGCCAGCATCAGGCTTGGCTCCTGCATCAAGGCGCGGGCGATGGCCACCCGCTGCTGTTGGCCGCCGGAAAGCTGGTCGGCGCGGTTGTCTGCCTTGTCGCCAATTCCCACCCGCTCCAGCGCCGCCAGCGCCCGTTTATGATCGTCGCCGGAAAACTGGTGCAGCAAACTGAGCCAGGGATGGGCGTATCCCAGGCGACCGGATAGAACGTTGGTCAACACGCTGCTGCGCCTGACCAGATTGAACTGTTGGAAAATCATGCCGATCTGGCGGCGAATGTGGCGCAGTTCTTTACCGCTGGCGGCGGTGACGTCCAGGTCATTCCACAGGACGCGCCCTTCTGTGGGGTCAATCAGGCGGTTGATGCAGCGCAGCAGGGTGGATTTGCCCGACCCGGACAGGCCGATGACGGTCAAAAATTCGCCATCGCGCACGTCAAAGCTGACGTTCTTCAGAGCCACGGTACCATCGGGGAACACTTTGGTCAGATTTTCTACACGCAGCAAGGCAGACCTCCCATCCTACATACAAACAAAAAAGGAGAGAGGGTTTGTTTTCCCTCTCTCCTCTTTATCCATCAGAATGGCTTATTGAGCCAGGTCTTCAATGTCAATGCCCGCCTTGCTCAAGTCGGCGCGGAAGAGATCATAGAAACTATCGTCTGCCGCCTGGAGGGCTTCAATGGAGTAGAGATTGTTCAGGACTTCTTTGCCGGCATCCGTGCCGGCAATTTCCAGCAGCGCATTCACAATTTGTTCCCGCGCATCAGCCGGGAAATCCTGAATGAAGGAAACGCTGTCGTTGGGGATGTCTGTCGTTTCCGCCAGCACCGACACGACTTCTTTCACATCGGGCAGATCGGCTTCCACCGAACTGCGGGCGTCCACAAACGTGGCTCCGGCGTCGCAATCGCCATTGTAGACCTGGGTGATGACGTTGTTATGCGACCCGGCTTCGATGGTCTGGCTAAAGTCCGTGTCGGGGTTAACGCCGTTAGCCGCCAGCAAAATGCGGGGGATGATGTAGCCCGACGTGGAGTTGGGATCTACCCAGCACATCACTTTGCCTTTCAAGTCCGCCAGCGAAGCAATCCCGCTGTCTGCGCGCACGACGATCTGGCCCGTGTAGGTGGTAGCGCCGAACCGCTGCGTCACCAGCCCCACATCCACGCCGTACTTCTCATGCGCCAGAACGTAGTTGAAGGTGTTCAGCCAGCCGATATGCGCCTGTCCTGCGCCCATGGCTTCCCGCACTGCGGCAAAGTCGGTGCCGACGTTGGCCGTGACTGCCAGGCCCGTGCTATCCGTCAACAACTGCGCCAGTTCATTACCACTGGCAATGATTTGCTGCGTGTCGCCTGAAGGCACAAACGACATAATAATCGGGTTTTCTGCCGTACCCAGATCCGCCTCTCCACCGCATCCGGCCAGGGCCATCACGGACAGGCTAAGCAGCACCAACAGGACTAACATAATTCTCTTGCTCATCTACTTCTTTCCTCCTTGGTAATCAAACCAATATGCAGGTTTGTTCGCCCGTGGGCGAACGTTAGAAAATGGGTTGAATAAACGGAAAACGCTTGTTCAGGGCCTGGCGAGAGTCAGCGGCCGTCGGCTCCGGCTGCCTGCTGCTGCCGCCTGCCGCCCGACCAGTTGCCATGATACTGTAACCCGTTTTGTCGTGCAAATTCGTGCAATTCGTGCCCGCAATTCTCACTTTGCTTGCCCGCCCCGGTCATGAATCCCCTTGCCAGGGAAGGGGTAATGGTGGGCGAGGGGCGCAGCGCGCCCCTCGCCCTCTCCGA
>CAZDSN010000004.1:0-24236 GCA_964507675.1 uncultured Ardenticatenaceae bacterium
CATTGGACGATTCCAGAAACAAAGTCAGAAAAAAATGGCGGCGAAGATCAATCAATTGATGACTGTTTGAGCCTAAAAGTAAATCCTGCCCCTACTGCGCCGCGGCCCACCCCAGGCTGATTCTTCCCCGTTCGATTTCCACCTGCAAGATAGTCACTTCTATTACGTCGCCAACGCCAAAGGTTTCGTGACGGGGCCATTGGCTGCGGTGGAGCAAGCCATCTTGTTTGACGCCAATGTCTACAAATGCGCCAAAATCTACGACGTTGCGCACTGTGCCTTGCAGCCTCATGCCCAGGCGCAAATCTTCCAGGGAAAGGACGTCGCTGCGTAAGATGGGGGCCGGCAAATCGGCGCGCGGGTCGCGACCAGGGCGGATAAGTTGCTCTAGAATGTCGGCGAGGGTGGGAATGCCGGCATGAACCACCTCCGCTAACGCCGCCACCTTTGTCCGCTCCTGCCAGCCGGCCAGCGCTGCTTCTCGCTCTGCCAACGAGGCTGCCGGCGTCAACCCCACCTGCGCCAACACCTGCGCCGCAATCCCATAACTCTCCGGGTGAATGGCGCTGGCATCCAGTGGATTGTCCCCCTGCCGCACCCGCAAAAAGCCGGCTGCTTGCTCAAACGCTTTCGCCCCTAACCCGGCCACCTGGCGCAGCGCCTGGCGATTCGGAAATGGCCCATTTTCGTCCCGATGCGCCGCTATCTTCTGCGCCAGTTTAGGCCCAATGCCGGCCACATATTGCAGCAGCGCCGGCGAAGCCGTGTTCACGTCCACCCCCACCTGATTTACCACACTCTCTACCACTCCGTCCAGCGCCTCGCCCAACTCCTTCTGGTTGACGTCATGCTGATACAATCCCACGCCAATGGAACGGGGATCAATCTTCACCAGCTCCGCCAGCGGGTCCTGGACGCGGCGGGCAATGGATACCGCCCCGCGCATACTCACATCCAGGTGCGGCAGTTCGGCCCGCGCCAGTTCGCTGGCGCTGTAAACGCTGGCCCCGGCTTCATTCACCATTAAGTAGTGAGCCATCCCCGCCGCGCCCGTCTGGATCAACCCGGCGGCCAACTGCTCCGTTTCCCGCGAGGCCGTACCATTGCCAATGGCGATGACGGTAACGCCATACCGCTGCGCCAGACGAGCCAACGTTTGGGCGGCGGCGACGGCTTGCCGCTGCGGCGGGTGCGGGTAAATCGTGGCTGTGTCTAACACCTTGCCGGTGGCGTCCACCACGGCCACCTTGCAACCGGTGCGGTAGCCAGGGTCAATGCCCATGACCACCTGCTCTGCCAGCGGCGGTTGCGCCAACAAGTTGCGCAAATTGGCGGCAAAGACCTGGATGGCGTGCGTTTCCGCTGTTTCGGTGAGGGCGCGGCGCACGTCTCGCTCAATGGCGGGCAGCAGGAGGCGTTGGGCGGCGTCGGCGATGGCCTGTTCCAACTGCCCGGCCAGCGGTGAACGGGGATGCGGGCGGAAATAGCTGCTGACAGCGTCGCGCCAATCTCGTTCAGGCAGTTCGACGCTTACCCGCAGCACCTCTTCACTCTCGCCGCGATTCAGGGCCAAAATCTGGTGGGGGCGCAGCCGGCTAACGGGGGCTGCAAATTCGTAATAGGTCTGGAAGATGCGTTTCTCGTCGGCAGCCCCCTCACGAAGGCGGCTGGCAATACGTCCCCAGCCTAACCCTTTCTGGCGCATTTGCTGGCGGATGCCGGCATGGTCGCTGATGATCTCGGCCACGATGTCGCGGGCGCCGGCCCAGGCTTCGTCCGCAGTGGGCACAGATTCGTTAAGAAAGGGAGCCGCCAGGCGTTCCAGGCCGTCCGACGATCGCGGTTGGGCCAGGATGAGGTCAGCCAGAGGCTGCAACCCCTTCTCGCGAGCCATGGTAGCCCGCGTGCGCCGCTTCGGTTTGTAGGGCTGGTAGAGGTCTTCGAGTTCGGTGAGGGCAGCGGCGGCGTGAAGCTGCGCTGCCAGTTCAGGCGTCAACTGCCCCTGGGCGGTAATGGTGTCCAGAATGGTTTGGCGGCGTTTGTCCAGGGCGCGCAGGCTGTCCAGCAGGCGGCTGATCTGGCGCAGTTGTTCTTCGTCCAGGCCGCCGGTGGCTTCTTTGCGGTAGCGGGCGATGAAGGGGAGGGTGTTGCCGGCATCTAGCAGGGCCGCCGCTGCTTCTACCTGGGAGGGATGCGCCTGGATATGCGCGGCAATTTGTTCTATATGATCCATTGTCAGTTGGAGACTGCTCCAGTCTCGGAGACTGGAGCAGTCTGTAGCAATTTTGATAATAGGGCGCGCGGGTGGTCGTGGCCGTAATATTTCCAGAGGGCTGTGAGGGCGTTTTGTAGGGCGGTTTGTTGGTAATCCCACAGCCGTTTGGCGCGGGAGAAGGCGCCCAGGTCGTGGGTGGTCCAGGCTGGGGGAAGGGATTCAAATTCGATGTCGTTGAGCAGGGTCTGCAAGTTGGGCATAATGTCGCTCGCAGGTGCAGCGCACTTCAGAAGTGTATCGCACCTGATTTGATGCCGGTTTACTCAAGTAGCTCATCTAGCTGTGCATAGGGGGAATGATACTGGCGCTCAATCATTTTGTGCAGCGCCACGTTTGCCTCTGCCAGGGAAACATGCTGGTTTTTGACTAAGTAGACCAGTATGCCCAATGTGCCACTGACAGGAATTTTGCGCTGCCCAGCCAGTTTGCGCGCGTCTCGGTCATCGGTCAACACCTGACATAGACGATGAATGGCAATGGCCAGACAGGATGCCTCACCCGCGTTTAACGTGACTGTTAAACGCCCGTATGTTTGCTGTTCATCCGGGCGTAGCGCCAGAACGGGTAACCAATCCCAATCTGTATGCGGTAGACGTCCCCGTTTAACCCCTTCGGTGAATTCGTTTATGACGTCGTGCGTAGTGGCCGTCTGGCCCGGAAATGCCATTCGCAGCCAATCCGCATGACCGGCTAAGGCAAAATTAGACAAAACGGTATTGTCTAGCAGAAGCAGCATTTTTGTTTACCTGCTCAGGCAGACAGCCAGGATTCTAACGCCTGGATTTCGGCGGCTGCTTCCGCTTTTGTTTGGACGCCCAACCGCAGCGGAATTCCCAGCTCTATAAACCGTTGACGCAGTTCCAGTTCGTGCATACCGAGCAGTTCGGCTGCTTTGCCCAGGTTGATTTCTTCTTCCAGGTAGGCGTTGACGACCAGCGACCAGTTTAACTCAGGGTTGGCTTGCAGGAGTTGGTTGACGGCTGTTTCCACTAGCTCTGGCTGCTGCCTGGATAGTTTTGCCAACTGCGAAACGGCCCATATGGTAGATAAAGTGGCTTGGGTCATAGGATTATCCTTCATGGGTTTCTCTTTGCCAGGCTGCCGGGTCGGTTATATCAGCAAAGGTATTTAAGGCGGCCAGGGTTTGAAAGGCGGCTTTAATGCGCTGGCCTCGTTCTTCTTCCATCGCCGCCGGTGACGATAGCTTTGAGGGCGTGGAGGAATTGTTGTTCGTAGCGGCGGCGTGGGTCATGGGGGGATTATAGTAGAAACCGGGTTTTTTGGGGAGACTGGCGCAGTCTTGTAGACTGCGCCAGTCTATGCGGGCGGCTTCTTCCAGGTTGGTGGCTTGTTTTTGCACGGCGCGCTGCGCTTTTGCTTCGGCGCGGGCCGTATGCAGCAGGGCGCTGCCGTTGGTCAGCTCTGCTGGCGGGTAGCCTGCAGCGGCGACGAGGGCTTGCGCTTCAATCAACAGGCCTTGGTGAGTCAATCGCCGGGATTGCGTTTCGCGCGAGACGTTACGAGACTTGTGAACTATGGACCAAGGATACTGGTCCAGGGTTCTCCTTCTATTCACTTATGGTTGGTTACAAAAGACTGGAGCAGTCTTAGAGACTGCTCCAGTCTAACTGTCTGACAGGTCTTAGTTTGGCGTGCTGTTCACCAGGCAGCGCACAGCATACACATTGGTCAACGCCTGCACCTGATGCAAAATACGCACCAACAGACGCGGACTGCTCAACCCCAGTTCAAAAACCAGATGGCGCACCCGCCCCAGGTGCGGCATGGCGAAATACTCAATATTGATCTTTTCCGCCAACATCAACTCTGTAATCTCATTCAACAAGCCCATCCGGTCGTGCGCGTCCACCACCAACGTCACCACACGCACATCGCAAGAATCCGCATCGGCCCAATCCAGCTTGAGCGTACGCGCCCCACGCGGGTCCTGGGGGAGTTTCAGACAGCTCACGCGGTGAACAGTCACCCGTCTATCTGCCCGCAAATACCCCATGATGCGCGTCCCTGGCTCAGGCTGGCAGGCGCGGCACAAACGGAGTTCGTGGCCGTCGGCATGGGCAATGTAATGACTATCCCCATTGGCGACTATCACTTGACTACCCACCTTCTTAGCCGGCCAGACATCCCAGGTCAACTTTGCCACCTGCGTCGCCAGTTCCGTGGGGAGTAGTTCGGCCCGGCCCAACTCACGATACAAGATGTCTGGGGTCGTCAATCCCATTAACTGCGCAATTTGTTCGTGCGGCAGATCAGGGAAACCAAGCATCTGCAATTCTTCATTGACCAGGTTTTGCCCTTCCGCCTTGACCGTGGCCATGGGCAACCGCCGAAACCACCGCCGCACGCGCGCTTTGGCGCGGCTGGTGGCAATATAACCTAAATCTTCATCCAGCCACAGCCGCTGCGGGCCAGAGCCTCGCTTTTTTTCAATACGCACCTGCGCGCCGTTGGGCAGGGGACGATTGAGCGCGTAACGGACGCCATCCAGATAAGCGGCATGTGCCTGGTTGCCAACCTCGGTATGAACGGCATAGGCGAAATCAATGGCCGTAGCTCCCTCGCTCAGTTCCTTCAATTCCCCCTGGGGGGTGTACACCCGAATCTGGTCTTGCAGTACGTTGCCCACAACCCCCTGTACCCCAAACCCCAGATCATTAGGGTCTAACTCAATGTTCTCCTTAATATTTGCCAGAAAGGCATCCACGCGATTGGCGGAACTGTCAGTCCAGAGCGGCGACCCGCGATAGAGCCAACGGGCCAATACCCCAATCTCGGAGGTCTTGTCCATCTCCACCGTGCGCAGCCGGATTTTCAGATGCTGCCCGCTGTCGTGCACTACCGTGGTGTGCAGCGAGCGGTACAAATTGTCGCGCGGCACCGCCACGTAATCATCAAATTGATGCGGCACAGGCGGCCACAACTGGTGTAGACAACCCATAGCCGAATAGCAGGAGAGATCATCCTCGACCAGAATAACCAGGCGCAAGGCGCTGTCAATATCCTCGTAGCTGCCTTTGCTGGCCTTCAGGTCGCGGTAGATGGAGTAAACCTGTCGCGGACTGTAAATCACGTCTAGCACGCGCATATTGGCGGCTACCAGCCGTTCCATAATCTGGCGGCTAATTTCGGGGAAAATGACCTGATGCGCGCGGGCCAACTGCTCTAGCCGTCTGGCGATTTGGGCGTGGGCGCTGCTGTCTAGCACTTGCAGCGACAGGGATTCCAGTTCATTTTTGACGTGCCACATGCCCAACCGGTTAGCCATGGGGGCGTAAACGACCAGCGT
The DNA here is from genome assembly GCA_964507675.1 of uncultured Ardenticatenaceae bacterium. GTDB lineage: Bacteria > Chloroflexota > Anaerolineae > Promineifilales > Promineifilaceae > JAGVTM01. The sequence continues at coordinate 5,583 of CAZDSN010000004.1, forward strand.
TTCTTCCGCCTTTTGCCGCTGCTTAGGCAGCGGCATGGCCTGAATAGTGCGCATGTTGTGCAGGCGGTCGAAAATTTTAATGAGTACGACGCGCACGTCGGCGGTGGTGTGTCCAAAGAGCTTGTGCAGGCTGGCTTCCTGCACCTGCTGGCCGGAAAGCTGTTTGCCGCGAGCGGCTTCCCCTTGTAACACGCCGACCGTGACGTCTTTGAGCTTGGTGACGCCATCTACCAAAAGGCTTACTTCGCTCCCAAATTCTGCTTCGATTTGGGCAATGCTGACGCGAGTGTCCTCGGCCACATCGTGCAGCAGGGCGGCTACCAGCGCGGGCGCGTCCAGGCGGTAATCTGCCAGATAGTAGGCAACGGTTAAGGGGTGGGTGAAGAACAGTTCCCCTGATTTACGGCGAGCCAGGCCATGTTCTCGCCGCGCCAGTTCGAACCCCTGACGCACCATTTCGCGATCGGACGCATCCAGGTAACTGTTTACCAGTTCAAAGAATGGAAGGCCGTCCGGCTGAATAATCAAAGGTGTATTCCCAGTCATAGGTGCTTGCATAGGCAAAATAGGCCAGGTCATGGCAGGCAGCGACGTTCAACGGGCATGAAACTCTGGTACATGCGCACCCCATGATTGCGCCGGGGCATTGATAGCACGCCGCCAGCCTATTTCATGGCTTATTATTCTACACCCATGACGCATTGCAGCACAAGTCTTTTGGGCAAAAGACGAGGGGTAAAGCTAAAACACGGCTGTGAGGTGGTTCCCTAACCGGTTACTCTGGCGTTCCTTTCTTGTAATCAGCAAACCGGTAACCCGTGCCGCGTTCGGTTAGAATGTATTTGGGGTTGGCCGGGTCTTTTTCGATTTTCTTGCGCAAGTAATTAATGTAAAGGCGGAGGTAGTGGGTCTCGTCGCGATATTCATACCCCCACACTTTTTGCAGCAGGGTTTCGTGGGGCACGACCCAGCCGGCATTCTGAATAAGGTGGCTGAGGAGGCGGTACTCGGTGGGACGCAAATCAATGCGCTCGCCATCCACAATGACCTCATGGCGGTTGAAGTCCACAGACAGGCGGTCATCAATGCGCAGGACAGTGCGCGGCGGCTGCGCCGGCCAACTGGCGCGGCGCAGCACGGCATTCACGCGGCTGTTAAGTTCGCGGGGGCTGAATGGTTTGGTCACGTAATCATCGGCTCCCAGCTCCAGACCATGAATGCGGTCTTCTTCGTCTTCTTTGACGGTGAGCAGGATGACGGGAACGGTGGAGATTTCCCGCAGCAGGCGCAGGGTTTCAAAGCCGTCGAGTTCGGGCATCATCACATCCATGATGATCAAGTCCGGCACGTGTTGGCGCACCTGCTCCAGCGCTTGCAGACCATTGCTGGCTTCGATTACCTGATACCCCTCCAACTCCAGGTTCATGCGAATAAAACGGATCATGCGCCGTTCATCATCCACGACCAGGATCAGGCGCGGCGCTGTTATGTCTAAAGAGTCAGGGATTTGTTCTACCATAGTTATTCGCGGACAAAGCCCAGGATTTCTTCAGCGCCGGCTGCCGGCAAAATCTGCACAAAGTTAATCCGATGCCAGGGAATCAGCAAGGTGGATACCTCTTCTTCTACGTAATGCAGTTCTTTGCCATCGCGGCGGCGCGGATTGTGCAGCAGAATGAACTGGGCATTGGAAGCGGGCATCGCTTCCAGTTCTGCTGCTATGGGTTCTTCATTAACGATGTGGATGATTGCCGCAATACTCATAATATGATAGCTCAACTAATGAAAACGTGCGTCAATAAATGGCCAAAGCGGACTTCGTCGCCTGACTGCAACAGATACGGCTGCTCAGGCGTAAGCCGGTGATTATTCAGCATCGTGCCATTCGTGCTGTTCATATCAGTTAGAATCACCCCCAACTGCGTAAAGTGAATGACGGCATGCAGTCGCGAGACGCCGAGGCGCGCGCCTCCATCGGGCGTCAGGTCCAAAGCCGGATCAACCCCTTGAGCCAGGTCTTTGCGCCCGATTTCTACCTCATACACATTAGTCAACGTCACCTGTCGCCCGCTGCCCGGAACAAAGAAAGTAATCGTCATGGGATGCGCAGCGGGCTCCATCGTCTTGCCGGCCAACGAGGTAGGCGGCGGCGGGGCCATCTCATCGGCAAAGGGCAAGACGGCTGTACTTTGCCGCCCTTGTGTTAACAAAGAAGCGCCACACTCACCGCAAAACAGGGCGCCGTCAAATTGAGAGGAACCGCATTCTTGACACTTAATCATCGGGATTCAACGTTAATGTTTTGGTGAGCAGCGCCCGCGTCCCAAATCTTAATCGTTTACGACCATCCAGGGACAACGTGCCCAGCGTAGATAACCGCTCCGTTTCGATTTGCGCCTGTTCAGCTAACTGGGTATAGCCAGATTCCAGCAAGCGGGTAGTCAATCGCTGCATCCGGGTGGTAGCCGTCTCCAATTGACCCGCTTCAATCTCCTGCCAGGCTTTTTCATTGAGGCGATAGAGGTTAAGCACACGCACCGCTTCTACCAGCGCCGGCGGCGGGGCCATCAGTGGGGAATCGGCAACAAAGCGCAGCGACAAATGGCGAACAGCGGGATGGTTGGTGACCATCTCTGAGGGGATATCAGCGTAAAAAGTGAGGGGAATGTCCAGCACATCCCCGGCTTCGAGCGGTTCTATGGTCAGTTCTAGCACAAACACCAGCGGCGTCCGTGCCTCTACCGTCCCCAAATTCACATCACCTTGCTGGCTGTCTTGCAGCGGCTGCGCAAACGGTTTGAATTTTAAGCCATATTGCAGGCGCACACCTGCCGGCAGTTCACTGGTCAGCAGGCGCAAATTATGGGCATAAACCGCGCCCAGGCTTTGGATATGCTGCTGCAAGGAGTTGACAATTTGCGCCGGGGATTCGATGTAGACAGATTGACCACCTGATGGCGCTACCAGACGATCCAGAAACTGGTCGTTCCATTCCGCGCCCAGACCAAAGCCACTAATGCCTATGCGGGCAGCGGCAGCCTGGTGGGCCAACTGCAAGCAGGCGTTCTCGTCGCCATACGTCTGGCCATCGGTCAGCAGGATAATGTGGCTGAGGTGTGTCTCCAGATCCGCTTTCCGCATTTCCCGCATGGCCACGTTTAAGCCCTGGAAAATCTCCGTACCGCCAAAGGCCACGATGCTGCGCAGGCGCGATAATACAGCTTCCTTATTGCGCACATGGCTGGCGGGCAGCACCACCTCTGCCCTGTCGCTAAAAGCAATTACCGACAGGACGTCATCTGCGGACAACTTCTCCACCAACAGCGCTGCGGCAGCTTTCACTCGCTCCAGCCGCTCCCCCTGCATGGAAGTGGAACGATCAATGACCAGTCCCACATTTAAGGGCATCTGGGACAGACGGAAGCGTTCAGGAGGGGTGACGTGCACCAGCACGTATAGAAGTTGGGCTGCCGGCTGCACGCCCAGTGTGTCTCGCGTAGCCTGAATATCGAAGGTTAACATTTCTTACGCTCAGGAATTCGTCTTTTCAGCAACAAGCCAATGGGAACTACCTGGCAGATCGGCCAGAGGGGCTTTCCCTGCCTCAAAAGGCAAAAGCCACCACCACCGCCGTAATATTATCGTGACCGCCATAATGCAGCGCCTGGGTCACCAGTTGATCGGCCTTCTCCTCCAGCGACAGCGCGGCATCATCTAATATCTCCACTAAAATGGTTTCTGGCACCACACCCCACAAGCCATCACTACATAACAACAACTGCCCTTCACCTGGCAGCGCCAACGTGGAAATATCAGCTTCCAGTTCTCCGCCTTGCCCCACGGCCCGATACAGCACGTTGCGCTGGGGATGCGCCGCTGCCGCCTCCGGCGTCAGTTGACCCGCATCTTGCAACCGCTGCACGTAGGAATGATCGGTTGTTAACAACTGCAAACGGTGGTCGCGCAGCAAATAAGCCCGGCTGTCGCCAACGTGAGCCAGGTAGAGCCGCCGCCCCAGGATAATGGCCGCCGTCAGCGTCGTGCCTGTATCTTTGTACGGGTTGGGGTTGTGAATTTCCTGGTTAGCCTGCTGTACCGCTTCCAGCATAATTTCTTGCACAGGCTTTTGGTCAGCGCTCTCTTTTTCCTGCAACAGGGGCAGATAAATCTCTTGCAGCACATATGCCGCTACCAGGCGCGAGGCGCGTTTACTGGCTTCGTGGCCGGCAAAATGGCCGCCCATGCCATCCGCGACAATGTAGAGACCAAATGGCAAAAGAGGGAATTGTCCGCCGGCGGCGCTGTTGTAGATGAGGGCCGCATCTTCATTGCGCAGACGTACCGCCCCCACGTGGCAGCGCTGCACAGCCTGTACCATAGGGGCGCGACCAGGCACCGCAGAACCGACCAGGGGCGTTGTAGGAGGGAGTTCGTCAGCCAGCGGTTCTAACGGCGCAGTGCTCACCCGATCATTTGTCTCCTCGTCAGGCGACTGTTCGCCTGCGGGGGTAAAATCGTCTGGTGGGGAAGAAACAGAAACGCCGCCGGGAACAGTTTGGGTTCCGTCAAATGCTGCGCCATGAAATGGCGCAGCATGTGGCACATTGTCAGGGCCGGCAGCAGCTTCTTTCTTGTTTGTTATTTTTCTCATAAAAAGCCTGTTGATTAGGTTGCGCACAACGATGCCTTTCCGTCAGGTGACTACGCGGCTTTGACTCAGACGGGCAGTGCATACAAATGGTGGTCGGCTGAACCAATGTAAACAATGCCCGCGGCAATACTCGGGGAAGAGATAACGTAGCCGCCTGTCTCAAAGCGCCAGCGCAAATCTCCTTTTTTCAGATTGAGGCAGTAAACATTGCCATCTGTGGAGCCAAAATAGACAGCGTCTTGCCAGACGGCCGGAGAAGAGGAAACCTGGCCTTCTGTCTGGAAAGCCCACCGTTTGCGCCCGGAGAAAATGTCAATGGCATACAAATGGCCGTCAGCCGAACCGATGTAGAGAACGCCCTCGTAGACGGTGGGGGAGGAGATGATTGGGCGATTGGTGCGAAAACGCCAGATAGGCCAGCCAGAATTGGCATCAAGAGCATAGACCGTGCTGTCCAATGAGCCGACAAATACCATTTCTTCCGCCAGGCAGGGAGTAGACGTAACGGCGCGTTTAGCCTGGAACTGCCAGCGGGTTTTGCCGGCAAGGTCCAGACAAAAAACAGTGCCGGCCTCCGTGCCATAAAAAACGTGTTCATCGCTGACGTAGGGAGAGGAACGCACGGCGCCCGTCGCGGAAGCTTTCCAGGCCAGCCGGCCACTGGTGACGTTAACAGCGTATAAGTTGCCATCGTCGGAGCCAAAGAAAACGTGGTCAAAACGCGCTTTGGGGGAGGAGTAAATGGGGCCGCCGGCGGTAAATTGCCAATGGACGCGCCCACTGTTCATTTGCAGGCAGTACAAATGCTTATCTGCAGAGCCAATGAAGGCATAATCGCCATAGGCTGCCGGCATGCCGGCAATGCCGGCAGACGCCGGGAATTTCCACACAAATTGCCCATCCGCCACCGTCAACGCATACAGGTTGTTGTCATAAGCCCCCACCAGCACCAGATTGGCTGTATTGGTGACCAGCGGGGCCGCACGAATCTCATCTTCGCATTTGAACTTCCAGATGGGTTGGACGCCTGCCGCCGCGGCAGCATCTGCCCTGGCGGCTGCCGGCATTCCGGCCCGGTTTACCGACGCGAGCGCCACATCCGCCGGCGGCGCACCTGGGCCAGCCGGCTCCATCAAGACGTACAGCGCTTCCTGCATAGCCATGGCGTTGGCATACCGCTCTTCGACGTTGTAAGAAAGGCAGCGCAAAATGACCGCCTCGAACCGTTCGGTGACTGTGGCGTTTACCGCCCTGATAGGACGCTCGCTAAAGGAAAATGGCACCTCCATGCGGGGGTCCTGTTTTGTCAACAAATGATGCAGCGTGGCCCCCAACGCATAGATGTCGCCGGCCGGGCTGGATTCACCGCGATATTGTTCTGGCGGTGAATACCCTTCCGTACCCATCATGGTGTGTTTCTCATCGCTCTGAAAAACCTTGGCAATGTTAAAATCAATCATGTGAATGCGATCATGCACATCCAGCATCAAGTTAGAAGGTTTCAGATCGCGAAAGACGACGGGCTGCGGCTTATGGCTGTGCAAATAAGCCAATACTTCACAAATCTGCCACGCCCACTTCAACACAGTCTCCTGATCCATCGGCTTATCTGACTCCGACAGCAGCGCGTCCAGGTCTTTGCCGCGAATAAACTCTAGCACCAGGTAGCTGCGTTCCCCCTGTGTGAAGTAGTCGTACACATCGGGAATGGCCGGATGCTCCAGGGTAGCCAGGATGCTGGCTTCTCGCTCAAAGGATTTGACCGTTATGTCGCGGAGTGTGGGGTCAGTCGCCAGATTAACCATCTCTTTGATGGCGCAGAGACGGGTGACGTTGGCGAAACGCATGTCGCGGGCTTTGTAAACGGAACTGAAGCCACCTACCCCCAGAACGCCAATGATCTCATAACGTTCCTGCAGCAGGTCACCAGGTTTTAGCTGGTTGTGCCGGCCCTGTCTGGCTCGTCGTTCCAGCAGCCTGCTTTTCAATTGCCTGGTGGTCAATCCGCCCATATTTTCAACAGTTGCGGCGCAAGGCCAGTTGATGGGTGTGTGTCGTGGTAACTGCCTTGAGAATAGCTTACAGGTTGAGGTGCAACTTGACTGGCAGGTTACTCAATACCGACCTGCCCTCCGTTAAGGTCAACGAGTCTTTATTATAGGATGTATAATAAATCTCGCAATGGGCTTAAAGTCTCGCCCTACAGTATAATTGGCTCTACTATAGATTCAGTTGCTGCCGTTGTTACCCACGTCGTCACTACCTAACGCAGGTGTGTCGGGAAAAATTGTTGTTTCCCCTGGTGAGGCAGCGCGTCACCCCTGGCCTCTAGTCTGGTGGTTACAGTTTGAAAGGATCATGTCATGACCCCCGAACAGATCGAAACCGTCCTGGAACGTATGCTGCCCTACGTCGCCAAACCAGGGCGCTACACAGGCGGCGAATACAACCAGGTTGTCAAAGATTGGCAAATGGTTGATTACAAAGTAGCCCTGGCTTTCCCCGACATTTATGACCTGGGCATGTCCAATCTGGGTCTCATGATCTTGTATGACATCATCAACAAGCACAAGAACCTGCTGGCAGAGCGCGTTTACACTCCCTGGGTGGATATGGAAGAGCAAATGCGCGCGCGGCAGCTCCCCTTATTTTCCCTGGAAACCAAACACGCCATCCGCGAATTCGACATGCTGGGCATCAGCCTGCCTTATGAACAGCTTTTCACGAATACGCTGAACCTGCTGGACCTGGCCGGGCTGCCTGTTCGCTCTCTCGATCGAGATGAAACCTATCCACTGGTAGTCGCAGGGGGCCATGCCTGTTATAACCCTGAACCCATGGCTCCCTTTATTGATGTCTTTGTCATCGGGGAAGGGGAGGAAGCCATTTTGCGGCTCATCGGCGTGATGCGCGCCGCCCGCCATCTAGATCGGGAAGCGCAACTGCGCTACGTTGCCCAAATAGAGGGCTGCTACGTACCTCGTTTCTATGAAGTGGATTACCATGACGATGGCACGATTGCGCGTATTTATCCTACCGTGCCCGAAGCGCCCGCGAAGGTGCTGAAGACCATTGTGCCCGTCATGCCGCCGCCGGTAACAGATTTCATCGTGCCTTTTATCGAAACGGTACACAACCGCGCGCCTATTGAGATTATGCGCGGCTGCACCCGCGGCTGTCGTTTTTGCCATGCCGGCATGATCACCCGCCCCGTGCGTGAACGCCCTGTGGCCGAAATTCTGGACGCCATGGAAGCTATCCTGGAGAAAACTGGTTACGAAGAGATCGCCCTGCTCTCGCTTTCCTCCAGCGACTACACCCATGTGCTGGAACTGACCGAACGCATCCAGCAGCGTTTTGGTCACCTGGGGCTGACTATTTCCCTGCCCTCGCTGCGCATTGAAACCGTCTCGACGCAGCTGATGGATAACCTGGGCGACAGCAAGCGGGGCGGCTTTACACTGGCGCCGGAAGCTGCCACCGAGCGCATGCGCAATATCATCAATAAATATGTCACCCACGAAGAACTGCTGGAAACGGCGCGGGAGATTTACCGGCGCGACTGGCGCACGATCAAGCTGTACTTCATGATTGGGCATCCCCAGGAAACATTGGAGGATGTCCAGGCTATTGTCAATCTGTGCAAGGCCGTTTTGGCTGAAGGACAAAAAATCCATGGTCGCAAAGCCAGCCTGAATGTTGGCGTCAGCACATTTATTCCCAAGCCCCATACCCCCTTTCAGTGGGAGCCGATGGACACCATGGAGCAGATCAACGCCAAACTGGCGCTACTGCGGCGCGAAATGCGCGAACCAGGCCTGCGCTTACGCTGGAATGACCCTCAGGAGTCGTTGTTTGAGGGGTATCTCAGCCGCGGCGACCGGCGAGTGGCTGACGCCGTGGAACACGCCTGGCGCAGGGGGGCCGTCTTTGATGCCTGGATGGATCGCTTCAATCGGGAAGCGTGGGAAACGGCTTTTGCTGTGGTCGGGCTGGATATGAACTTTTACACGCACCGCAAGCGGCGCATTGACGAAGTATTTCCCTGGGAGCACATAGATGTGGCTGTGACGCGCCGTTTCTTGACCCAGGATTACTTGATGAGCCGCGCCGGCGAGACGCGCATTGACTGCCGAGACCAATGCTTTGCCTGCGGCATTCTGCCTAAACTCAAAGACCTGCGCCGCGAAACGCCAGCCGAAGCGTGGGAATGCCCTCCTGTCAGCAAGATTGCGGATCGCCAACGACAGCACGCGGCTTTGATTCCCCTGCCGGCAATTAGCCACACCGTCTTATCCGAGTAAGGGTAGGATCGCCGTTCATCATTCAACCATTCACAAATTAACCGTTTCTCCCCAAATCATAGAGAGGGGTCTTCTTCCGCAAGGAACGAGCCCAATAACTAGACATAATTAAGTAGACGCCTTTTCTCCTTTACCACTCCGCCTCGTTAGCATATAATTCAGCCACGTATGGTAAACTTGACAAAATCTCCGCCTCCACGCAGCATTTCTTTGATTGCCTGGGGAATGGTTCTGTTAGGATGTACCAACTTATGGCGCACAATTGGCCTGGCCCGGCAAAGCCAGATGTTGGCTGAACTGGGATCATCTCTGTCTCCCGTTGTTCGATTGTACCTGGCTCTGTTTTGGGCAATTGTGTTCGCCGTTTTATCCAGCCTGTTGTGGCAGCAGCACTCTATGGCTCGTCGGGCTGTCCCACTGGCTCTCCTGGTTTATGGCGCATATCAGTTGGGTCTAATTGCTTTCTTCTTTGTGTCGCCAGCAGCTCAAACCGGATGGCAGGCGCTTCTTGTTTTCTATTTAAGTCTCAGCCTGCTCTCTTATTGGGCTTTAAATCGCCGCGCTGCGGCGTATTTCTGGCGGACAACCAGCAAAACACCCTCTGAAACGACACAATCCAGGCAAAACACATCTCTCTAGCTACCCCCAGGTGGGCAGCAGCGATGTTAAGCAACGCGACATTGAAGCAGCGCGACGTTGAAGCAGCGCGACATTATCCTTAAAAAATCGTGTTCCAGTAGCAAATTGGGTGTTGGGGTGAAGGTGAAATTACTGTAGCCAAATGCTGTGCCAGATGATAGCGACGACACGGTCGCCCGTCTCTTGACGGTCTGTCTCTTGACGGCCCGTCTCTTGACGGTCACAAAGTATCATCTATTCTGCGATGCATGGCCAGCAAGCCAGACCAGATTAGCTTTCTCCCAGGCAGCGGGCTGTGACCAGATGACCCTCCTTCGCCGCCAGCAAACTAAGGCGCAATGTTGTTTACACACTGCCGCACAAAACAGGGAGCAGACAACTGCCGTGGAGGCGCTACATGCATTGTTGGTTGAACGAACGCGACGAGAGCTTCGTTGTCAGGAGTGGCCGGGTTTCGATCTGCGAACACGACCTTAACGCTCATCCTAACAAGATGCCGGCAAACTAAAATAGGTGGCTTCCATTTCTGCCTGTCTGGTTTGACCGCCTTTCACGACTCAAGAGGAAAGTATGGCTAACGAAAAGATCGAGCAATTACGCCAGATGCGCATCGAATCCAAGCAGGGCGGTGGCCCGGATCGAATTGCGCGCCAACGCAAGACAGGCAAAATGACCGCCCATGAGCGGCTGGATGTCCTGTTGGATCGAGGTTCTTTTCACGAAATTGACATGTTCGTCACCCATAGAGAACGAAACTTTGGCATGGACAGCCAACTCCCTCTGGGCGACAGTGTCGTCACCGGATGGGGGACTATTGATGGTCGCCTGGTTTACGTGTTTAGCCAGGATTTCACCGTCTTTGGCGGCAGCCTGAGTGAAGTCCACGCCGAGAAAATATGCAAGGTCATGGACATGGCCATGCGCAACGGCGCGCCGCTCATTGGCATCAACGATTCCGGCGGCGCTCGTATTCAAGAGGGCGTCCTGAGTCTGGGCGGCTATGCCGACATCTTCCTGCGCAACACTCTGGCTTCCGGCGTCATTCCGCAAATCAGCGCCATCATGGGACCCTGCGCTGGCGGCGCTGTTTATTCCCCCGCGCTAACCGATTATATTTTCATGGTCAAAAACAGCAGTTACATGTTCGTCACCGGCCCCAACGTAGTCAAAGCTGTCACCGGTGAAGATGTAACATTTGAAACCCTGGGCGGGGCCATGACCCATAATGAAACAAGCGGCGTAGCCCATATGGCGGCCGAATCAGAAGCAGAGTGCCTGATTAAGATAAGGGAACTGCTGAGTTACTTACCCGCCAACAACGCCGAAGACCCCCCGTTCAGGCCGACGAAGGATGATTCGCTGCGAACGGAAGTAGCGCTGGACACCATTGTCCCAGACAACCCCAACAAACCGTACGACATCAAAGACGTTATCCACCTGATTGTAGACGATGGCGTTTTTTACGAAATACACGAATACTTCGCGCCCAACGTAGTTGTCGGATTTGCCCGCCTGGGAGGCTTTAGCGTGGGCATCATTGCCAACCAGCCTATCGTATTGGCCGGCGTGCTGGACATTAATGGCAGCGAAAAAGCAGCGCGGTTTGTGCGTTTTTGTGATGCCTTCAACATTCCCCTGGTTGTATTTGAAGATGTACCCGGGTTCATGCCTGGCGTCAACCAGGAACATGGCGGCATTATTCGCAGCGGAGCTAAACTGCTGTACGCTTTTTGCGAAGCGACTGTGCCCAAGATCACCGTGGTCACGCGCAAAGCCTATGGGGGCGCGTACTGCGTCATGAACAGCAAGCACATTCGCGCCGACCTGAATCTGGCCTGGCCCACTGCCGAAATTGCCGTGATGGGGCCAGATGGGGCCGTCAACATCATCTTCCGGCACGAATTAGATAAAGCGGAAGACCCGGTGGCGCGTAAGGCAGAAATGGTTCAAGATTACCGCGAGCGCTTTGCCGATCCCTATTCCGCCGCCAGGCGCGGTTTCATTGATGACGTCATCGAACCCAGCGAAACCCGTCCCCGCCTGATTAACGCCTTAAACATGCTGCAAAACAAGCGGGACAGCAATCCGCCAAAGAAACATGGCAACATTCCGTTGTAAGCAGTTGTGGGACAAACGAGGAAACCAGGTTTGGGGCACGCTGTGCGTGCCTGGTCAGAAGCCAATGGAAACCCAGGTTTTTTCCCCACCTTATGACGAATACCCTGAGCAACTCTGGTTGATTAAAAGCGATGTTAACAGATACCCTCAATCCTAGAAGATTCAACAAGCTACTGATTGCCAACCGCGGCGAAATTGCGGTGCGCATCATTCGCGCCTGCCACGAATTGGGCATCAGCACAGTAGCTGTTTATTCAGACGCGGATCGTAGCGCGCCGCACGTGCGTTATGCTGACGAAGCGTATCACATTGGTCCGTCAACCGCGCGCGAAAGCTACCTGGTCATTGAAAAACTGCTGGATGTAGCGCGGCGCAGTGGGGCGGCAGCCATACACCCGGGTTATGGTTTCCTGGCGGAACGGGCTGAGTTTGCCCAGGCGTGCCTGGATGCAGGGCTGGTGTTTGTGGGGCCGCCGCCCAGAGCTATCGCCATGATGGGGGATAAACAAGTGGCGCGGGCAACGGTGGCGGCTGCGGGCGTACCCGTCGTGCCGGGAACGCAGCCGGGCCTCTCAGACGATGAGTTGATTGAAGCCGCGCGCGAAATTGGGCTGCCAGTATTGGTGAAAGCGGCCGCTGGCGGCGGCGGCAAGGGCATGCGCCCGGTATACAACTCAGAAGAACTGGAATCTGCCCTGGCGTCGGCCAGGCGAGAAGCGGAAGCCGCCTTTGGCGATGGTCGCATTTATGTGGAGAAGCTGATCACCGAGGGCCGGCACATTGAAATTCAGGTGTTGGGGGACATGCACGGCAACATCATTCATCTGGGTGAGCGTGAATGTTCTCTGCAAAGACGTCACCAGAAGTTGATCGAAGAGTCGCCCTCCGTCTTCGTTAACGAGGAGCTGCGGCAGCGCATGGGGGCTGTGGCTGTGGCCGCGGCACGCTCGGTTGGGTATGTGAATGCCGGCACAGTCGAATTTCTAGTGGACAAAGACCGCAACTTCTACTTCCTGGAAATGAACACCCGGTTGCAGGTAGAGCATCCGGTAACGGAATTGGTGACTGGCGTAGATATTGTGCAGGAGATGCTGCGCATTGCCCGAGGTCGCCGCCTGCGCCTGACCCAGGAAGAGGTGAAAATGCGCGGTTGGGCCATTGAATGCCGCATCAATGCCGAAGACCCCTACAACAATTTTCTGCCTTCCACCGGCACTATCACCACCAGCCGCCTGCCAACCGGCCCCGGCGTGCGCATTGACACCGGTGTTTTCACCGGTTACCAGGTAACCCCTTATTATGATTCGATGATCAGCAAGCTTATCTGTTTTGGCGAATCGCGGGGGGATGCAATTTTGCGTATGCGGCGCGCGCTGGAAGAGTATCGTATCATGGGGGTCAAGACCAACATTCCTTTCCACCAACACATGATGGATAGTCACCGCTTCTTATTTGGAACGTTCGACACGCGCTTTGTGGAAGAGAAGTTCAGCATGGAGGATCGGGAGGCGGACAGGCACCTGGATGCCGCCATTATCGCCACCTTAATGGCACACTGGCAGGGACAGCAGGCCAGCCAGATTGTGGCGCACAATGCCGGCAACACGAACCAATGGAAAATGCTAAACCGTATGCAGCAGCTCCGCCGCTCCTGAGTATGGGTGCGCGCGACTATCGTTGACACTCACCACGGCTCAATGCACAGCCACCAAGCTGCGGCATTGGGAGAATCAAGGAGGAGGCGGTAACGAATCTCCGTGAACTGATATGAAATATGTGACTATTGTAGATGACAAGACCTTTAGCATTGAAGTCGTGCAGGCAGACCACCTCCTGGTCAATGGAGAACCTTACCAGATTGATTTGCAACTGCTAGGCGAAGGCGGCATGTTGTCCTTGCTGTTAAACAACCGTTCCATTGAAGCCGCCATTGAAGAGAAGGAAGGGTGGTGGGAGGTCCTGCTAGAAGGGGAATTGTATACAGTCAGGGTGCAAGATGAACGGCTGGTTCTCTTGAACCAGGCGCAAGGGAAATCCAGCAGCGTCCATGGCGAAGTTACAATCAAAGCGCCTATGCCCGGCATCATCGTGCGGGTGCCTATGCCTGTGGGCAGCGCTGTCAACAAGGGGGCGACTGTCGTCATTCTGGAATCCATGAAAATGGAAAACGAACTCAAAGCGCCCCGCGCTGGCGTCGTCAAACGGGTGCTGGTGGAAGGGGGCATGTCCGTGGAAAAAGGGCAGCCCCTGGTTATCGTGGGCGATCCTGAGGGGGAAGAGGCCGCATAGACAATGGGGGCGCAGAAACTGCGGGCACAAAATCTGGAGGTGGAGGTTAAGTTCTGGCTAGATGACCTGGCGGCTTTTCGGGCGCAATTGATAAATGCCGGCATTCACCCCCACTACCCCCGTACTTATGAGCACAACATTCGCTTTGACAACGCCTGGGACGGTCTGGCCCGCCGCGGCCAACTGCTGCGGCTGCGCCAGGATACACGCGCCCGGCTGACTTTCAAAAGCATCCCTCCCCAACCTGCCGCCGCTGAAGCCAAAGTACGCGAAGAAATAGAAGTGGAGGTCGGCGACTTTGACCAGACCAGGGCCATCCTGGAACGGATAGGGTTTCTGCCGCGCCAGGTATATGAAAAATACCGCGAGACTTTTGTCAGCGGCAGTGCCGAACACGGCAGCGTCGAAATCGTGCTGGACGAAATGCCATTTGGTAATTTTGTTGAACTGGAAGGGGAAGAATCGGCTATCAAAGCATTGGCTGGCCAACTCGGCCTGAATTGGGAGAAGCGGATTCTGGAAAACTACCTGACGCTGATGCTGCGGCTAAAAATGCAGCACAACCTGACCTTTGACGATGTGACATTTCAGAACTTTGCCGGCCTGAACATTTCTGCCGCCGATCTTTTTGGAACAGATAACGGATAACAGACAACAGAAAACCAGCATATTGGGTAGAAATCTCGTTTTTGTACGCGGCAGCAGATCTTTCTACCCTCATCAGGAGAATAAGCATATGTTAGCTAGAGCACAGCGCATTGCTGACGAACTGATTCGTATTCGCCGCGATATTCACCAACACCCCGAGCTCGGTTTCCAGGAGTTTCGCACCGCCGCCCTGGTAGCTGATACCCTGCGGGAGATTGGTCTGGAACCGCAAACCGGCGTAGGACGCACGGGGGTAACTGCCCAAATAGGCAATGGGCACGGTCCCACTATTGGTATCCGCGCCGATATGGACGCCTTACCTATTGTGGAAAAAACGGACAGCGCATATGCGTCACAAAACCCAGGCGTGATGCACGCCTGCGGCCACGATGCGCATACAGCCATCTTGCTGGGGGTGGCCCATTTGCTCAAGCAAAGCCTGGCCGAAGACAACTGGCAGGGGAATGTCCGTTTTCTATTCCAGCCGTCTGAAGAAACATTTGACGCCCAGGGTATCAGCGGCGCCCAGGCCATGATTCAGGATGGGGCGCTGCAAGGCCTGGATGCCGTTATTGCCTTGCACGTCGCTTCAGATCGGCCCACCGGCCTTTGTCTGTTCCAGGATAACCACAGCCTGGCCGCCGTAGATTCCTTCCAGGCCTGGATTCGTGGCCACGGCGGGCATGGCGCTTACCCTCATTACGGCTCTGACCCCATATATATGCTGGCTTCGATTTTGCCGGCACTCTACGCCATCCCTTCCCGCCTGATCAATCCCCTGCGCCCCTGTGTCGTCAGCCTGGGGCATATCCAGGGAGGCGCCACCACCAACGTCATCCCCAACGAAATCTTGCTCGAAGGCACCATCCGCTCCCATCATGAAGATGTGCGCCAAAAACTGTGGGCGGAAATCGAAAACGCCCTGCGCCTCAGCACCCTCATGGGTGGCTCCTACGAACTCAAAATCAACAAAGGATATCCGGCCCTCTACAATGCGCCTGAAGTTAACAATTGGATGAAGCAAACCGCTCAGGATTTGGCCGGCAGCGAATGCGTCCACGATAGTGAGTTTGGCATGGGCGCCGAAGATTTTGCCTATATGGCTCAGCAAACCAAAGGAGCCATGTTCATGTTGGGCGCAGCCACGCCGGATGGCATCCTTCGCCACCACCACACCAACATCTTCGACATTGACGAAAGCGTCATCCCCATTGGGGCAGCAGTCCTGGCCGAAACAGCCCACCGCTTCGTCACCGGCCAACTTAACCGCGCTTGAATACCCCAGCCTGGTTAGCAGGATGCTCCTTCATTGAAGGTCTTCACCGAAGGAACGCTAGCTTGTGAACCTCGTCACCCTCACTGGCGTCACCCACCAATACAGCGAACGGGTGCTGCTCGATCAGGTTAACCTCCTGATCAACGATGGGGATCGTATTGGGCTGATCGGCATTAATGGCAGTGGCAAAACCACCCTGCTGCGCCTGATAGCCGGCCTGGAATCTCCCGACAAAGGCATCTCCACCACCTGGGGCGGCGTCCGCGTCCATTATTTACCCCAAGATCCACCCCTGGACGACAATTTGACGGTGCTGGAAACTTTATTTGCCAGCGATGTGCCCCACATTCAAGTTCTGCGCCAATACGAACAGGCCAGCCACGCCTTGCAGCGCAACCCATTGGACGCCAGTTTACAGACCCGCCTGGCCCACCTCAGCGATGAGATGACCCGCCTGGGCGGCTGGGAAGCCGAGGCCAGCGTCAAGGCTATCCTTACCCGCCTGGGGATCATCGAATTTGATGCCCGCCTGGGAACCTTGAGCGGTGGGCAGCGCAAACGGGTGGCGCTGGCCCGCGTGCTGATTGACCCTGGCGATCTGTTGCTGCTGGATGAGCCAACCAACCACATTGATGCGGACACGATAGACTGGCTGGAGGGGTTCTTGCGGGAGATGCCCGCCGCCCTCTTGATGGTTACGCACGATCGTTATTTTCTGGATCGTGTAGCCAACCGCATTGTGGAAATTGATCGCCGCGAACTGCTCAATTATCCGGGCAACTACAGCCAATACCTGGAACTACGCCAACTGCGACACGAAGCGTTGAGCGCTCAGGAGGAGAAGCGGCAAGCGCAACTGCGGCGGGAACTGGAGTGGCTGCGACGCGGCGCGCAGGCGCGCAGCACCAAACAAAAGGCGCGCCAACAGCGCATCGAAGAGCTGCAGCGCATCGCTTATGATTCAGGCGAGCAGCGGGTGGCTATGGCCCTGGGCGGGCGGCGGTTGGGGAAGAAGGTGCTGCAGGCCAGGGGGCTGAGTAAATCTTTCGACGATCTGACGCTGTTCGCCAACGTGGATTTTGAACTGGTTCCCGGGGATCGTATTGGTTTGATTGGCCCAAATGGCGCCGGCAAAAGCACATTTCTAGACATTCTGGCAGGAGAGATTACGGCTGACAGCGGCATGCTGGACTGGGGAGACACCGTCCATATTGGTTATTATGACCAGCAAAGCCGTCATCTGCCGCTGGAGCGTCGCGTTATTGATTACATCAACGATATCGCTCCCCTGATCCAGACCAACGACAACGAGCGGATCGAAGCGGCCCAGATGTTGGAGTGGTTCCTTTTCCCCCGCCCGCAGCAGCGCGCCTTCATTAGCGCCCTCAGCGGCGGCGAAAAGCGGCGGCTCTATTTGTTGGGGGTGCTGGCGCAGCGCCCCAATGTGCTGCTGTTGGACGAACCGACCAACGATCTGGACATTCAAACGCTGCAAGTGTTGGAGCAGTTTCTGGATAACTTTCAGGGCTGCCTCATTGTCGTCAGTCACGATCGTTACTTCCTGGATCGGACGGTGGATTTCCTGGCAACTTTTGCCGGCGGCAGCTTGAGCGCCCGCTACCCTGCCCCATTCGCCGCCTACCAGCGCGCCCGCGCCGCAGATCAATCCCCTGAGCCGCCTGCTGACAAGGTCGAGACGCCACTGCTGCGTCCATCGCCCGCTCTTCCCACCAGGTCTGGCCTCAGTTGGAAGGAACGCCAGGAGATCGCTTCGCTGGAGCGGCGCATTGCTGACCTGGAAACCGAGCAGGCACGGCTGCAAACAACCATTAATGCCAGCGGCAGCGATTACCAGCAGTTGGCGCAGCTAGCCGCCGAACTGGCTGCCGTCGAAACCCAACTGGAAACTGCCCTGGAGCGCTGGCTGGAACTGGCCGGATAATGCTGCTCAGCCGCATCCACAAGTTTCTTATTCCTCCCTAACAATCACCCAATAGCTATCATGGTACATTAACAGTAGTTCTGCTCGCGCGTGACGTTTGTCAGAGAGAGGCGTGGCATTTGGCGTTGCCCGATTTTCCTTCTCTCCACTACAATAGCGAAGATGCTGGGCATCGGTAGATGCCCGTCATCTACCGATGCCCGGCATCACCCTTTAGCCCTGTATAGGTTGGTTAATAAGGACAATAATCATGACGCTAGATGAGCAAAAACAGCGGTGGGAGCAGGAAATCCTCCAACCAGCGCTGGACCACTTTCCCGAACGCAAAAAACAGTTCCAGACGGCTGCCGGCATTTCCATTGACCGCCTGTACCTTCCCTCTGATCCCGATCCGGATTACGAAGCGCAGCTTGGCTTTCCTGGCGAATACCCATTCACGCGCGGCGTGCAGCCCACCATGTACCGCGGTCGCTTCTGGACCATGCGCCAATACGCGGGGTTCGGCAATGCTGCCGAATCCAACGAGCGGTACAAGTATTTGCTCAGCCGTGGCCAGATGGGCTTGTCCGTTGCCTTCGACCTGCCCACGCAGATTGGCTATGACGCCGACGACCCCATGGCCCTGGGTGAAGTGGGCAAAGTGGGCGTGAGCATCTCCAGCCTGCAAGATATGGAGACGCTGCTGGGTGGCATCCCACTGGACAGGGTGAGCATTAGTATGACGATCAATGCGCCTGCCGGCATTTTACTGGCGATGGTACTGGCCGTAGCGCGGCAGCAAGGCGTC
>CAZDSN010000005.1:0-23789 GCA_964507675.1 uncultured Ardenticatenaceae bacterium
AGGACATAACCATGCTGGAGCGTGGATGCGGCGATCCACATATCATTTGTAGGGATGGGCAGCCCTTCACCGCGTAAGCTGCGATACACTGCTGCGTAATAGGCCGCGGTACCATCATCCATAGGCAGAATATGGACGCGCACTGACTCTGGAAACTGTTGCAGTTCCATGCAGTTCTTTGCTTCAGGTGAGCCAACTGCAAAACCAGCGAGCAATTCACCCAGAACCGTGCTGCTGAGGGCAAGACGTGCCGCCTGTTGTACAATTTCTGCCGCTTCCGGTCGCTCTTGCTTAAACGCAACGTAGGCATTTGTATCAAGTAGAATACTGTTGCTGTTGCGCTTTCTGCCGTTCCGCTTCCAGACCACGGTAGATAAGCCGGCGGAGAACCATTTCTACAGACATGCCTGTACGCTGCGCTTCTAACTCAATCCACTCGGTCACTGTCCTATCAAGTTGGCTAATCGTCAATGGTTGCGCCATTGTCATACCCCCTGCGTGTAATAGCTCAAATGAGCAGTATCTATTACAGGCTGACCCAGACCGTTTTGACCTGCGTATACAGTTCCAGAGCATCCTTGCCCATTTCGCGGCCAAAGCCGCTTTCTTTGTAGCCGCCGAAGGGGACGGCGGCGTCGAAGAGGCCGTAGTTGTTCACCCATACCGTACCCGCCTGAATGGCCTGCGCATACCGGTGCGCCTTGCTCACGTCCTGCGTCCACACCCCCGCCGCCAGGCCGTAACGGGTCTGGTTGGCGCGGCTGACCAGTTCTTCCCAGGAGTCAAAAGCGGTCACAGCGACGACGGGTCCAAAGATTTCCTCTTGCACCAGCGCCAGCGAATCGTCCTGGTGCGTGAAGATAGTGGGCGGCAGGAAGTAGCCGTCCGCCAGTTCGCCGCCCAGCCGCTCGCCGCCGGTAACGATTTCCGCCCCCTGTGCACGCCCGCTGCTGATGTAGCCCATGATGCGCTCTAACTGCGACGCGGAGATGATGGGGCCAATGTGCGCCTTGGAAAAACCGTCCCCCACGCGCACGCGCTGTGCCTGCGTCGCCAGCCCTTCCACCACCTGCTGGTAGACAGGCTTTTCCACGAACAGGCGCGAACCGGCTACGCACTCCTGCCCGGAGGTGCTGAAGACGGCCCAGATGGCGCCGCGAATGGCTTTGTTCATATCGGCATCGGCGAAGATGACGTTGGGGGACTTACCGCCCAGTTCCAGGCTGACGCGCTTTAAGTTGCTGCCGGCAGCCGCCGCCATAATCTTGCGTCCCACCTCTGTCGAACCGGTGAAAGCCACCTTGTTTACGTCCATGTGCGCTGTGAGGGCCGCGCCCGTTGGCACGCCCGGTCCGGTGAGGACGTTGACGACCCCAGGGGGGAAGCCGGCCTCCACAAAGATGTCTGCCAGGCGCAGAGCGGTGAGGGGGGTTTGCTCGGCGGGCTTGAGGATGACGGTATTGCCGGCAGCCAGAGCCGGGCCCAGCTTCCAGGCAGCCATGAGCAGGGGGAAGTTCCAGGGGATGATCAGGCCGACAACGCCCATTGGCTCGCGCAGGGTGTACACAAACTGGTTGGGGATGGAGACGGGGATGGTGCTGCCTTCGAGCTTGCTGGCCCAGCCGGCGTAGTAGCGGAAGTGGCGGGCGGCGAATGGGATGTCGCCGCCGCGGGAGACGCGCAGCGGCTTGCCGTTGTCCAGTGTCTCCAGTTCCGCCAGTTCGTCGGCGTGCTGCTCAATGAGGTTGGCTACTTGCCACAGCAGGTTGCCCCGTTCCGCCCCGCTCATGCTGCGCCAGGGGCCGCTGCTGAAAGCGGCGCGGGCGGCGGCGACGGCGGCGTCTACGTCAGTGGCCCCGGCCAGGGCGATTTCGCCTAAGGGTTGGCCTGTGGCCGGGTTGAGGGTGAGGAAGGTTTCACCGCTGGCCGCAGGGGTCCATTCATTGTTGATGAACAGTTGGTGCGGGCTGCGCTGGAGGAAGGCGACAGTGCTGGACTGCAGCGCTACGGGAGGAAGGGTGATGTTAGTCATGAGTACTCCTTTTTTGCCACGAATTTCACGAATGACACGAATGATGAATAGGGGTGAGAATCAGGGGGGCGCCGGGCTTGACATTCATTGGCTGCCGGCATTGTCATCTGCTTCCCCTTCGGACGCCGGACTGTTTGACGGTGATCCGTTGCCTGCTTCTAACTTGCGCAAGCGGTAGAGGGTCTCTTGAGTGAGTTGGCGGTGTTTGCCGGCAATATCCGCCTGAATCCCAAATAGCAGCACCAGGATACCCACCAGGAATAAGCCGGTGCCCAGGGTAACGGATTGGCTGAAGCGGCCAATGCCCCGTTCGGCGGTGAAGAAGTAATAATAGAGGAAGCGCAGGATGAGGAAAATGCCGGCAGCCACAAACGGCGCCGCCAGGTAGCTAAACGTGCGCAGCGGCTCGTAGAAAGCATAAACGCGCAAGATGGTACTGGCCTGGGACTTGATAAAGTGCCACGTGCTGCGCTGCAAACGGGAAGGGCGCGTGGGTGGGTTTGTCTCCACCGGTACGCTGACAATCGTCAGCCCCATTTTGCCCGCCTGGATAATCGTTTCCAGCGTGTAGCTAAACTTACTCAAGACGTTTAGCCGCAGCGCCGCTTCCCGCGAATAGGCGCGGAAGCCGCTAACCGTGTCCGGCACATCCGTGCCGCTGATGGCCCGCACCACGGAACTGCCCAGTTTTTGCAGCCGTTTCTTCAGTGGCGAGAAATGGGGATTGTGGCTGATCTGGCGGTCGCCAATGACAATGTCTGCCTGGCGGTCACGGATGGGGGCAATCAGATCGGCAATGCAGCGACCTGGATACTGGTTGTCGCCGTCGCTGTTGACGATGATGTCCGCCCCCAGGCTTAGACAGGTGTCCAGCCCGGTCTGAAAGGCGCGCGCCAGCCCCAGGTTGCGTGGGTGGCGCACGACGTGGGTCACGCCCAAACGGGTAGCGACGGCAGCAGTGTCGTCGCTGCTGCCATCGTCAATGACCAGGGTTTCGATGTGGGAAATGCCGGCAATCTCCCGCGGCATTTCCGCCAGCACGGCCGGCAGCGTTTGCGCTTCATTATGGCAGGGAATCTGGATAATCAATTTCACAAGCTGATTTTAACGTATCAGGGGATGGGGACAAAATGAAGTGGTGTTCCAGATTACAAAAATCCGCCAGATTTTTGTAATCTTTGAATCAGGATTTCGCAGATGACGCAGATTTACTCTGCGAAATCTTGATTTTCAGTGGGTCGTTAATCTCTGACGCCTGTTGCTCAACGGGATTCACGCAGCAGGTCGTCAATTTCCAGCCAGTCCAGCCCGGCCCAGGCGTATTGGGCCATGTCCACATAATATTCTTCGTTCACAGCCACCCCTTCCGCCCGCAGGCGGCGCGCCTGTTCATCGGCGGCGAACTCCCGGTTGACGATACTGATGCGTCCCTGGCTGTTGATGACTCGATGCCAGGGTACGGCCTGGTAGCCAGGGGCGTCTTGCCTATCCTTGAGTGCCCGCAGCGCATAACCGACGGCGCGCGCCGCGTTGGGTGCGCCCAACATGCGCGCGATCTGCCCATAACTGGTCACTTTGCCGTACGGAATGCGCCGCACCACTTTGTAGACCTGTTCGTAGAAGTTCATGAAACGCCGCTCCACAGACCGCACTGCACTATGACGAATGTCATTTTTGCGCGTGACATTTGTCATTTGTTGCCACTACTGATTATGGTAGCATAAAGTTAGCTACAAACCACTCATCCTATGAGGACAAACGTCAGAGCCAAAACACTTATGATGAGGTAGGCGGCCTTGGATAGTGCGATTCGAGGATCGCCCCAGACGCCTAAAATTGATGTGAGCAGGTTTGCTCTATGCGTTGACTCAAGATGGTGGTTTGTACCCTTCAAACCAAAGCTTACTTAATGGAAGGTATGGTATGAAAGGGAATCGGAAATAGCTGGCAGATCGTTACGATCTGCCAGCTTTTTTCTTTTTGGGGGAAAGTGACTGGGGATGTGGCCGCAGTTTAGGAAGAAATTCTGCGCCACTGGTAGTTGGTTCAGGCATCAGGCTATCCCTCTCTCCATTGGATTTGCGTCTCAGGCACAATAATTTTGCGATTGGCTCCCTGTCCCGCTTTCTACATACCCTGATTGACGATGACGCACACGCCGCGCCACAAGGCGATGTAATTCTGGATCTGTTTCGCCGCGCTTTTGGGCTGCGGGTAATACCAGGCTCCTGCCTGATTCACCTGACCGTTCACGACCACATCATAATAGCTGGCAATCCCTTTCCACGGGCACACGGTGTGCGAACTGTTGGGGCGCAGTACGCCTGATTGACGGCCTCAAGCGGGAGTAATGGTTCCCCTCAACCACGATAGTTTTTTCACTCTCTGCCAGGACCATGCCACTCGACAGGTAGGTTAGACAGGAGCGTTTGTTTGGCTAATAGGATGTTGCCCGGGGCCACAACCGCTAGAGTTTCTGCTGGTTGGAGCAGCCCGATGTGATAGGCAACCAAAAGTTTGCGCTTTTGAGACCACGATGTGTATGATCTGGATGCATTTTGCGTCATGAACAATGGTGTTGACTATATGATGGGACGTACACATCAATTGATTGGCATTTCTTCCACGGCGCTGGCGCTGCTGGCGGCAGGGATTACGCCTGGATCGGGCGGGTTTGTGGCCAGCCTGGCGGTTGGTTGGATCGCCTCGCTGCTGCCGGATATTGACGCCTCAGAAGGCAGCCGCGCGGACCCGCTGCTGCGGCGGCAGTTAGGTGTGGGCGACAACCAGACGCGCCAGGAATTGAGGACAGCGCGCCGCCAGTTTCGTCGCTATTGGCGGCTGGAAACGCTGATCGATCTGTTGGACGCTTACCTGCGACGGGGATTGGCCTTTGCCGCCACCGGGCTGGCGCGGCTGCTACCCCATCGCGGCATTACGCACAGCCTGTTGATCTGTTTATTGCTCACCGGTGGGCTGGCGCTGCTGTTGACGGCGCTGCCGGCATGGCCCACGCGCGGCCTGCCATTGGCTTTTCTGGTGGGGTATACCAGTCACCTGATAGCGGATGGGGTCACGAAAACGGGCGTGCCTCTGCTGCGGCCCTTGACGCGGCATCGGTTTCACTTGCTGCCGCGCCCGCTGCGTATTACCACCGGCGGCGTCTTTGAGCAGACGTTGTTTCGGCTGCTGCTGGTGGTAGATGGGATATTTCTGGTCTGGCTGCTGCTGCGGCAACTGCGCAGCCTGCTGCCCGGCGTATAATAGGGATTGTTCGTGGCAGTATAGAAGCTCAACTTCTTTAAGAAGTTGAGCTTCTCCATATGCTTTGATGACAAAGGATTGAACAAGTGCTAGATTTCACGGCAGTACGGAATAAAGAAATAACAATAGACGACCTGGTCGTTGGCCTGAAAGTGGCCGATTTGCGTCGTTTAACTCATGAGATGATAGACGCCATGCTGGATCTGATTACGGACTGCATGGACGAAGATGTGGTGTTTGCGCCGGTGGACATGGCGGCGGCTGACCTGTATGCGGTTGACCCGGATGAAACCAACCTGGCCTGGACGTTAGGGCATGTGATTGTGCACACCACGGCTTCGGCAGAGGAATCGGCGGCGCTGGCGGCGGAGCTGGCGCGCGGCGTGGAATATCATGGTCGCTCGCGGGCAGAACTCCCCTGGCGGCATGTGACCACGGTGGCTCAATGCCGGGCGCGCCTGGAAGAAAGCCGTCGCATCCGCCTGGCCAGCCTGGCTATGTGGCCCGATGAGCCACACCTGGACAACACCTACATGACGGCGCGGGGGAGCGTCATTGGACCTGTTAAGCGGTTTGTGTTAGGGCTGTCGCACGATGATAGTCACCTGGAACAGATTGCCAATATAGTGCAGCAGGCGCAGGCGGCGCGGCAGCCTGCATAAAGCCCCGCCCTTTTTATACCTGTTCGGGTTGGGCGCGCACGAGCAAAATAGGCATACTGGCCTGGCGCAAGATACGATCGGCTACGCTGCCAAACACCCAACGACTGACGCCGCTGCGACCGTGCGTGCACATGACGATCAGGTCTACAGTCATACCTTCAGCCACGTCCAGGATAATATCGGCGACAGGTTCACCGTCTACGATCTTGCTGTGGACGCGGTACCCTTGCTGGCGCAAAGCGCTTTGCTGCGTTTTCAGATAGGATTCGGCTTCTTCGAAGGCTATTTCCCGCAGGCCTGTAATCAGAGAGGCATACGCAGCGCCTGTGGTGTGGCTGACGACATGCGGCGGCAGCACAACGCGCACGAGCGTGATTTCGCTGTCAAATTTTTGAGCAACTTCCAGGGCGACGGGCAGGGCCGTTTCGGCCAGCCCAGAACCGTCCAATGGGACCAGAATGTGGTTAAACATAGACATTCTCCTGGGCAGCCGGGTGGCTGTAACGGAGCCGCAGTGGCCGGCTGCCTTTTAGTCGTCTGCCGCAGCGACTGGCGTTTGGGGCCAGGAAGTGCAGACGTCCCCTCAAACTTAGGGCTGTTATAGCTGTATTATTGAGCAGTCCAGGCAGAGGGGATAGTGATGATTAACAGGTGTGGCGATGAAGAATGTCACCAACCAGGAGATTTCAAAACAACTGGCGTTTGGGCGTGTGGCCTGTTTAACTTCAGGTAGAGCATGTGGCCAGTTCAGCAGTATGAATCGGACCTTATCAGTGATATTTTGAACTATGTTTGCCAGGGAAACGGCGGAGGTGGATGATGATGCGGGATGGAATGGAAGCGGGTAAGCGGCGGCAGGTGGGTTGTCTGCTGGTAGGAGGGGTAGTACTCCTGTTCATTTGTGCTCTGGCTGCTGTTTTGCTGGCGGGGTCCTGGTTGTGGCAAAATCAGACGGCGGTCACGGAGCGACTGCCGCCCACGGTATTACCAGACATGGCGTCTACGCCGGTACTGCCCGAGGCGGACCCTACCGGGGAAGATCCGCCGGAAACTGCCGGCAGCCCCGTTCCCGGGCGGTTGGTATTGGTTGATTCCAACCGTCAGGTAGTGGCGTTGGATGGGGATGGCGGCAATCGCCAGCAGTTAACGGATGATGAGCGCCTGTATCTGTTTCCTGTCTGGTCGCCCGATGGAGAGCAGATTGCCGTCTTGGGCAGCGATGAAGCTGGCAGCGGCGTTTACCTGCTGCGGGATGTGGCGGTTGGCGATGAGGTGAATGCCGGCAGCCTGCGTCGCATTTACTACAGCCAGACGGGTTCCCCCTTTTATTTGTACTGGTCCCCGGACAGCCAGTTTGTCAGTATTCTGGCCAATCACCCCAGCGGCCTGGGGCTGTACCTGGCGGCAGCCGGCGAGAGTGCCGAAGCCAGACTGTTGACCACCGGGCAGCCCTTTTACTGGGTCTGGTCTCCTGGCGCTGATCGCCTGTTGATTCACACGGGGGCTAACCAGGAGGGAGCGCGGCTGGCTTTCCTGGAACCGACGGGAGAAGGAGCGGGTGAGAACCTGGCTGCGCCTGGTTCATTCCAATCGCCCGGCATTGCGCCCAGCGGGCAACGCTGGGCTTTTACCGTAGAGGATGCGGCCGGCGCGCGCTGGCTGGTAATTCAAAACAACCTGGGAGATGATGAGAGCCGGATTCCGCACACGGGCACAGTGGCCCTGACCTGGAGTCCGGCAGCCGACAAACTGGCCTTTATCAGCCCTAACAATGGCGGCGCCAATAATGGCGCGCCGGATCTGTTTGGCCCTATGCGTCTTTATGACGCAGACACAGGGCAAACCACGCTGCTAACAGAGAAGCGGGTGGTGGCCTTTTTCTGGTCGCCTGATGGCCGGCGGCTGGCCTTTTTGACGCTGCACCGGTTTGACAGCATCGAGGCGGGGATAGACGGAGCGTCGTTGGCGGCTGAACCGTCCCTGACCAAAGGTGAGTTGGCTCGCCCGTTGTGGCAACAGGGGCAACTGCCCGATCTGGATTTGTGGGTGCTGGACGTGGACAGCGGCAACGTAGGGTTTGTCGTTTCGTTTGCGCCGACGCCCTTGTTTGTGGCCCAGTTTTTGCCGTTTTTCGACCAGTACGCGCTCAGTCACCGGCTGTGGTCGCCGGACAGCAGCGCCCTGGCCCTGCCAGTGGCGGAGAACGGCGCTTCGCACATTATGGTGATCCCCATTGACGGTCGCCGTCCGCAGATTATTTCAGATGGGGTGATTGCTTTCTGGCGACCGTAGTAAAGCGGGTGGCGGCTATGCCTGTTCGTCGGCCCATTGCAGGACGCGCAGCAGTTGATCCTGGGGAGTATTTTGGTGGGGGAGGAGTTGGTCTTGATGCCGGCCTATCAAAGCTACCGTCAGCGCGTCGCTCCCGGCCGCCTGCGCCAGCTCCGCTCCCCAGGCAGCGTGCTGCTGCCGCACCACAAAGGATCGCCGCCAGCCGCGTGGTTCGCCTGCGCCCCAACGCTGCGCCAGCCGCGGCGCGATCTGCTCTACTACTACCGGCAGCATCCGATCCCAGGGAGTGAGCGGCGTCCTGGTTTTGCCCACGTCGTGCAGCAAAGCGGCAGCCAACAGGGGACGGGCCGTGTGCCCGGCCAGCAGCAGCGTCTGGTAAACGAGATAGCTGTGCTGCTGGTCGCGCGGCGAGAAGCGGTCAAACAGGCGCATTTCTGCCGGCGAGAGCACGGCGGCGATCTCCTGCCGGGCAGGCAAGGGTAAGGCGGCCTTTACGGTGAAGTTCAGCCACATCTGCCAGAGACGGTAGCGCCAGCGCATAAGCAAATGGGGGATACAGTGTGCGGCTACAGACCCAACAGGAAAAAGGTGAATGATTGGGCTGGCCCGCCAATGAGGAGGGAAATGGCGTTGGGAATGGGTAGAAAAGAAGGCAAGAAGATGAGGGCCAGCAGGATCAGGGGGCCGTATTGTTCCAGAGGGCGGAGTTGGTAGGCCATTTCTGCCGGCAGCACCCCGGCTAACACCTTCGCCCCATCCAGCGGCGCCAGGGGGATTAGATTGAAAAAGGCCAGAATCACGTTGATCCACACAAATTCAAACAATAGAAAACCCAAATCGGGCAAAATAGCGTTGCTGCTGCCCAATTGCGCGGCTACTCCCAACCGCAGCGGAATGGCCCCCAAGACGGCCATCAAGATGTTGGAAAGCGGCCCGGCAATGGCCACCAGAGCCATAGCCGTGCGCGGGTTGCCGCGCATATTTAGCGGGTTGACCATTACGGGTTTGGCCCAACCGAATCCAGAAACGAGCAGCAGAATGCTGCCCAATGGGTCCAGATGAACCAGCGGATTCAGGCTGATGCGTCCCATCCGGCGCGGCGTCGAGTCGCCTAAATAATCGGCGGTGACGGCGTGAGCCAGCTCATGAATGGTGAAGGCGATCATCAGGACAATCAGCCGGGCAATGAGTTCGGGAACATTCAGATTGGACATAGGTATCCTCATGCAAAGGCAGAAATCAGCAGGGCTGGCGCATTCGCCAGACTAGCAAACCATGCTTACCAGGCTGGAAGTATACCCGAGAACGGCAGCAGAGAGAAAAAATGGGCAGTTGGGGAGCGTAAATTGTGAATGAGTGTTCATTTACCCATGCGCTTTGCCGGTGTCCATCTCTGGCTGATGTCGTTATAATTCCCTCCCTATGCCAACACAAAAACCAGTTTCTATCCAACCAGGTGATATGGTACGGCTGCGCAAGCCGCACCCGTGCGGCAGTTATGAGTGGGAGGTTACCCGCGTGGGCACGGATATTGGGTTGCAGTGCCAGATGTGCCAGCGGCGGGTGATGCTGCCCCGCAGCGAGTTTCAGAAGCGGCTGAAACAGATTGTAAAGCGGAGTGGGGAGGAGGCGTGATTACGGCGTGATTACCTGGTTAAGCGCAACTTATCTGGCAGCTTTGGCAGCTATGGCTGTTTATGGCCTGTTGGGCCTGGTAACGCTGCTCCTTTATTGGCAGCACCGGCGAGCGACCTTTCCCTGTCCAGACATATCGGATGAATCCCTGCCTGCTGTCACAGTGCAGCTTCCTATTTATAATGAACGGCTGGTTTTGCCGCGACTGCTGGCGGCAGTGGCGCAGTTAGATTACCCCCGTGACCGTTTGCAGATTCAAGTCATAGACGATTCGACGGACGACACAGCGGCGCTGGCCGCCCGTCTGGTACCGCAGTATCAGGCGCAGGGTCTCAACATGCAGTTGGTGCGGCGGGATAACCGGGCGGGTTTTAAGGCCGGGGCGCTGGCAGCGGCTTTGAAATGGGCCAGCGGTGAATTTATCGCCATTTTTGATGCGGATTTTCAACCGCCGCCTGATTTTCTGCGCCGTACCGTGCCCCATTTCGCCAACGACCCGCAGTTGGGGGTGGTGCAGGCGCGTTGGGGGCATTTGAATGATGCCGAGTCGGCGCTGACGGCGGCACAGGCTATTGCCATGGATAAGCATTTTGCCATTGAGCAGACGGTGCGCCACCGGGCCAATCTCTTTCCCAAGTTTAATGGAACTGCCGGCATCTGGCGGCGGGGCTGCATTGAGGACATAGGCGGGTGGGAGGCGGACACAGTATGTGAGGACCTGTGTTTGAGCACGCGCGCTGTGCTGCACGGGTGGCAGTTCCGTTTCTTGCCGGACGTGGTGGCCCCGGCGGAACTGCCGGCCAGCATATCCGCGTACAAAAGTCAGCAGGCACGCTGGGCTAAAGGCTCCACCCAATGCCTGTTCAAGTATGGGCGCGATATTCTCGGGTGCAAACATCAATCTATCGTGGCCCGCCTGTATGCGCTGTTAACCATGTCCGCCTACAGCGCCCACGGCTTGCTGCTGCTGCTGCTGCTGCTGCTAGTTCCGCTGCTGGCCCTTGATTTCCAATTCTCGTCTCGTTGGTTTTGGTTGGGGATTGCCGGGGTGGGGCAGCCCTTGTTGTTTGTGCTGAGCCAGCAGATTTTGTATCAAGATTGGCCGCGGCGGCTGCGATATTTTCCAGCCGTGATGGTGGTGGCGGTGGGGCTGGCCCCCAGCAACTGCCGCGCTATTGGGCAGGCGATGCTGGGGCGCCGCGCTGATTTTGTGCGTACGCCCAAGGGGGATGCACTAAATCCGGCGCAGCGGTACCGGCTGCCATTGGACTGGATAGTGGTAGTGGAAACCGCCTTAGCGATTTATGCGGCTGTTGGCCTGGCGCTGGCCTGGCAGCAGGGCAACTACGGCCCGCTCCCTTTCCTGCTCACCTGTCTGGTCGGTTTTAGCTACGTGGCCTACCTGACGCTGCGCGAAAGGCTTCGTTAACTGCGGGTTCAAAAATATTAGCCTATGAAGCGAGTGGGTAAAAACAACTACCTGTATAGTTACCCTATGAACTCATTTATAGGCAGCCGGCGGCGACACTAAATTCATAAAATTGATGTTGATGTAAATAATATTAACATTGTTGTAAATTTACATGATATTGTGTATTGACATCATTGTAGCAATGTTGTATTATTTTACTGTAGCATAAAGAAAATTGATGTGTGATGCATTTCTGATGTATCACCCCCTTATCCAGAGCATATTTATGAATCCTGTCATTGGTCATTGCCCTATCTGCCATGAGAACCTGGAAGTGACGCGGTTGCATTGCCGGCATTGCGACACCACACTTGACGGTCACTTTTCTTTGGGGCGGTTGTTCCAGCTTTCGCCAGAGCAGTTACAGTTTGTGGAGATCTTCATTCGCAACGAAGGCAAGATCAACCGCGTCGGCCAGGATTTGAGTCTTTCCTACCCGGCTGTGCGCGCCCGCCTGACAGACATTATCTACGCTCTGGGGTATGAACTGGAAGATTCGGAGCCAACAACAATTTCCGAAGAGGATCGCCAGGACATCTTGCGGCGCATTTCGGCCGGCGAAATCAGCCCTGAAGAAGGCATCCAAATCCTACGCGGCGAAGCCTGAAAGTAAGCCCTTAAACGGTAATCAGGTTATCCCCCTGGTAGATGTGAAGGAAGAATCCCATGTTAGAGTTAGCTCCCGCCCCACGAATTCAATTGCTTAAACCATTTGCCCTTTTTGTTATTGTGCTGGCAGCTATTGCCTACGGCATCATTGCCCTCAATTCTCAGAACCTGCTCTGGTTCAAATCGCAAACCCTCAATGCCCGCCCGGATCGCATCATCGTCCTCCACTATGGCGAACAGACTTTAATGCAGCCGGGCAGCCCCAGCTATGACGCTCTGGCTGACGCTGTTGAAGAATCGTTGAGCCAGATCCGCAGCACAGACTTAATCAGCATTGGCCTGTCCCCCCAGACGTTGGCCGATTACCAAAACAAGGCGCTGGTGCTGCAGTTGTTTTATAACCAGCCTGTCAATTTTCAGACATTGGCCCGCACGGGTCGCCCCACCCAACTGCTCATTCCGATTGAAGGGCGACATGCCGGCAATGGTTACTTCTTTCGCGGCGATGATGGCGAGTGGTGGTACGGCGCCATGCGGATGGGCGACCCCACCCCGATTTATCAGGCATTGGAGCAGGCCGGCTATACCGTCCTGGTTCCCCATCCGACCGGCTAACGGCGAATGCGCTGCGGCGAAGAACACACACCTTTACCTTGGAGGTATAACATGAACAACGGACATACGAAACAAGAGATTTTGGAACTGGTAGCAGCCGGCAAAATCAGCGCCCAGGAAGCTGCCGACTTATTGAGCGGCCACGCCGCGCCAGAACCGGCGGCAGAGCCGGCAACCGTGGCTGAAGCGGTGGCCGTAGAAACGGTAGCAGCCGCAAAGGCCGGCGAGAAAATTGAGGTAGAAGAGGAATCTGCGCCTGCTGCGGCCGGGCCGTCGTCCGGCGGCAAATCGCCTGCCTGGTTCCGCGTGCGCGTCAGCGACCTGCATACAGGCAAACGCCGCGTCAGCGTCAACATACCTCTCCGCTTTGTCAAGTTTGGCATGAAATTGAGCGCCGGCTTCGTACCCGAAATACGCGCGCTGGATTGGGACGAACTGAACCGTCTGCTGCAAACAAACAATGGCGGCATGTTGGTAGACGTTGAGGATGAAGAGAGCGGCGAACGTGTGGAGATTTTCGTTGATTAACCAGGTATGGAGGATAGCATGAACAAACAACGATTTGATACGGGTAAAACGCCAACCATTACCGTGAGCGAGTGCCTGGGTGACCTGGTAGTCAAAGGCTGGCCGGAACCTGTCTTGTATATTCAGGGCGGCCCTTTTGAAGCGACCGAGTCGGAGAAAGGTTACACCATTAGCTGTCGCGGCAGTCTGAACTTGCGTGTGCCGGTGGCCGCCAACCTCTTCCTGGACCAGGTTCGTGGCGACCTGATCATTAAGAACATTGAAGGGGACATTAGCGCCAGCGAGGTCAATGGTTCCATGATCGTCAAGATCGCCAATAATGTGACCATTTCCAACGTTTATGGCAGCTTCACGGGCAAGAATATTGACGGCCTGCTGACGGCGGATAACGTGATGCACTCACTCAGCCTGCGTAACGTTGCCTCAACCGAGGTTGGAACCGTCCATGGCGATTTTTCCGCCCGCTATGTTGAAGGCTCCGTCCAGGTTGATCACGTCATGGGTGATGCCAGCCTGAACACGGTCAATGGCAGCGTGGTCATTAAGCGCGCCTCAGGTGACGCTAACCTGCGCAACCTGGGCGGCGCTGCCAGACTGGAACAGATTGGCGGCGACCTGCGCCTGACAGGCGGATTAGCGCCGGGC
Organism: uncultured Ardenticatenaceae bacterium; assembly: GCA_964507675.1. Classification (GTDB taxonomy): domain Bacteria; phylum Chloroflexota; class Anaerolineae; order Promineifilales; family Promineifilaceae; genus JAGVTM01. The sequence continues at coordinate 13,754 of CAZDSN010000005.1, forward strand.
AAGCACGTTTTCCAGGCTGGTGGTAATATCCTGCTGCGTTGGCCGCCCGATGAACCCATGAACCTGACGGCCACGGCGCCATCCATCGTGCGTCGCCTGGAATTTGACAGCCTGACTGAAGCCAAGAACCAACTGGTAGCCCGTTTGGGTGACAGCGAGACGTACATAGTGCTGGAAGCGGGCAGCGAGATCATCCTCAAGCCGTATTACGAGTCCGGCAGCGAATGGGGCGACGTGGATGCGGGTGAGTTTGATGTAGACTTTTCGGTGTCTATGGAAGGCCTGGGCGAGATGCTCACATCCCAATTGGATACGCGCCTGGAAGAATTATCAACCCGGCTGCGCACCCAATTTGGGCCAGAGTTCTCCCAAAAGATGGCCATGCGCGCCGAGAAAGCCGTGGAAAAAGCTTTGAAGCGGGTAGAGCACGCTCAGGAACAGGCACGGCGACGTTATGCCCCCCCGCCGCCCCCTGCGCCGTCGAAGCCTTCCAAGGCGCGTAAGGCTTCCAGCCAGGAGCAGCTCAAAGTGCTGCAAATGCTGGAAAAAGGCGTGATTTCCGTTCAGGAAGCAACGACTTTGCTGGAAGCGTTGGAAGAATAGGATTGAAGTTCAATTTCTGCTTGGGAGTTAACATATTGGTTGGGTAATAGAATTGTCATTCCGAAGGCGGCAGCCTGAGGAATCCCACTCATCTCAACTTGCCAGCGCCGTAGGGATTCCTCGCTCCGCGCGGAATGACAATGCCAAATTCTTAGCCCTCAACTAGAAGTTAAACTTCTTCAGGCCACACTGAGGTAAGGTATGGAAGGTCAGGTTACCGTTGAGAACTTGAGCAAGACTTACATTTCTAAGCAGCGTAAAGGGTTGTTTAAGGCGGAGCGCAAAGAAGTCCCGGCGCTGACAGCGGTTTCGTTGGAAATCAAGCCGGGCGAGGTTTTCGGCTTGCTAGGGCCAAACGGCGCCGGCAAAACAACCTTGATCAAATGCCTGACCACCTTACTTCTTCCCAGCAGCGGCGCTGCCTGGGTCAATGGCTACCAGCTTACCCGTGAAGACGATGCCATTCGCGCCAGCGTCGGCTGTATGCTCATGGGTGAACGCGGTCTCTATTGGAAGCTGACTGGGCGGGAAAATCTGATCTTTTTTGGCGCGTTGTATCATCTGTTGCCGGCAGAACGCAAACGCCGCGCCGCGGCCATCATTGAGCGGCTGAACCTGGGCGAATATATTGATCGCGCGGTGGAGACGTACTCCTCCGGGCAAAAGATGAAACTGGCTTTTGGCAAAGCCCTGATTAACGATGCGCCTATCCTGGTGTTGGATGAACCCACCAATACGCTGGATGTGCCATCGGCGCGGGAACTGCGGGCCACCGTGCGCGAACTCAACGAGGAAGGCAAGACGATCATTTACACGACCCACATTATGGCCGAAGCAGAGACGTTATGCGATCGTGTGGCCATCATTGACCGGGGGCGGGTGATTGCTTTGGGCGACGTGCCGCAGCTAAAACAATCCTTGCAGCGGGATGGCATTATCCGCCTGGAAGGCGTCATCTCGAATGGGGCCATGCTCGCGGCGCAACAGTTGCCAGGTGTGAAACATGTGGCTATGGCTGCTGCCAACGGCCATACGCAGATGACGGTTGTCGCTGCCAATCAGGCTGGAGTGCTGCCCCGTCTGGTGGAGACGTTAGGCGCACATGGGGCTGTGCTGCAAAAAATCGCCCCGGAAGAAATAACCCTGGAAGATGTGTTTATTGCCCACACCGGGCGTACCCTGGCGGACGATACCCGCATCAAATGATGCAGCCGCTTCAAATGAGGCGAGCACATCATTTGAGGCGGTCGCTATCCTCGTCCGTCTTACCTGGTATTTATTGGCGGATGCTATCTGCCTAAAAAGGTAATCTTTATCATGCAACCAGACTCTACTTCCCGCTCCACTGGCATGAAAAGCTTCATGGTTATGTGGGTAGGCCAGTTTGTGTCCTTGATTGGCAGCGCCATGACAGGTTTTGCTATTCCCATTTACATTTTCGGCGAGACGGAACGGGTGCGTGAGCTGGCCCTGTTGGGATTGGCCTTTATGCTGCCCCTGATTATTTTTAGCCCGATAGCCGGGGCCCTGGTGGATCGTTCCAATCGCAAATTCATGATGATCATTAGTGATGTGGCTGCCGGGTTAACGACGATCGCCGTCTTAATTCTGGTATCCCAGGGTGTGCTAGAAATCTGGCATCTATACATCACCAATGCCATCAATGGCGCTTTTCAGGCATTCCAGTGGCCGGCCGCTTCGGCGGCTATTAGCATGATGGTTCCTAAAGAGCAGTACGGCCGGGCCAGCGGGTTAATGGGGTTGGCGGAAAACGGCTCTGGTATATTTGCTCCTTTGTTGGCAGGCACGTTGTTGGGCGTTATTGGGCTGCAAGGCATTTTGCTCATTGACGTTCTCACCTTTGTCTTTGCCGTGGGCACACTGTTGTTTATTCACGTGCCGCAGCCGCCGCAGACGGTAGAAGGACAGCAAGGGCAGGGCAGTCTGCTGCGTGAATCCGCTTACGGCTTTCAATATATCCTGCGGCGTCCCAGCCTGTTGGGGTTACAGTTGGTTTTTCTGTTTGGCAACTTTGTGGCGTCGTTGGCCTTTACGACGTTGGCGGCCATGATCTTGTATCGTACCAATCAGGACGCGCGAATTTTTGGCCTGGTGTCGTCGGCAGGCGCGGCCGGCGGTGTGGTGGGCGGCCTGATTATGAGCGCCTGGGGCGGCCCCAAGCGGCGTGTCCATGGCGTATTGACGGGGTGGTTTTTTAGTGGTCTGCTGGGTATGACGCTGCTGGGTTTGGGGCGAACGTGGCCGTTGTGGGCCGTCAGTTTGTTCCTGGGGTCGGTGCTGGTACCCATTATCAATGGTTCTAACCAGGCCATCTGGCAGACGAAAGTGGCTCCAGACGTGCAAGGGCGGGTTTTTTCAGTGCGGCGGTTGATTGCCTGGGCGACGAATCCGCTGGCCCAGTTGGCGGCCATTCCGCTGGCAGACTCTTTGTTGGAGCCGGCCATGCGCCAGGGGGGGCAACTGGTGGACACGTTTGGCTGGCTGGTAGGCACAGGCCCTGGCGCCGGCACAGCCTTGATTTTTGTGTTTGGCGGCATCGTCGCCGCGCTAATCGGCTTGTCGGGTTACTTGGTGCCGGCTATTCGCAACGCGGAAGATATTTTGCCCGATCATGATCAGTTGGAGCGGGTTGCGCCAGCGGCGGCGGCGGCGGATTAAGCGGATGGTGCGGTATGGGGCGTGAACGGCAGCCAGATGCTGCCTGATTCACCCACAAGCATGGATGGGATGTTTTTATGACGACGCCTTATCAAACTTCGACCATACGCTATACGCTTTCAGCGGTTTGGGCTGAGGCGTGGCTGCGCCTGGTGAATGTATCCCGCTATCCAGGGCAACTGGTGATGCAGATCATTGTCCCCATTGTGTTTGCGGCCATGCCCATGTTGTTAGGGCGGGCGACGGCGGGAGGAAATGCCGGCACAAACTTTGAAGCGAACACCGGGACTACCAACTACGTCGCCTTTCTGCTCATTGGCTCCAATGTCTTTTCGATTGTTTCCAGCGCCTTCTGGCACATGGCCAACTGGGTTCGCTTTGAACAAGAGACAGGCACGCTGGAAGCCATTTACCTGACGCCGACCAGCAGCATCACCCTGGCTTCTGGCGTATCCATTTACAGCGCCATTCGCGGCGTCGGGTCTGGCTTGATTGCCTACATCTTGGGCTGCTTCATTTTTGGCGTCAACCCGTTCCAGGGAGATATTTTGTTGGCGCTGCTGTTTACCTTTATCGGCTTGATCCCCCTTTATGGCTTTACACTGCTGTTTGGGGCCCTGGTGCTGCGCGTGAAGGAATCCAATGCCCTGATTGGCCTGATGCAGTGGGTGGTCAGCTTCCTGATGGGCGTTTTTTACCCGGTGACCGTCCTGCCCCCTTTTCTGCGCCTGGCGGCCCAACTCTTCCCGCCGACGTGGATGGTTAATGGCGTGCGCTCGTCCCTGTTGGGCGCCGGCTTTTTTCTGGAAATGTGGTACCTGGACTTCGCCGTATTGTGGGCTTTCCTGTTGATCGTGCCTTTGTTTGGCGCCTGGGTATTTGGCCGGGTCGAGGCTGGCCTGCGCCGTAATGAGGGTATTGGTACATTTTAAGGGTGGATGGCGAATGATTAACAGTGAACGGTTAACGCCGCAAACGGGACAAACGTATAAAGGGTGGGAAGCCACGTTTAGCGCTTTTGCGGCCATGGTGCGCAAAGAGTTCACCATCATGCTGCGCTATCCGGTGGAGTTCGTGGCCAGCTTCGGCCAGATATTCCTGATTATCGCTGTCTTGACGGTGGCCGGGGCGATGTTTGCCCCTGGCGGTCTTAACTCTTCTGGCATTTCACAAACGTCGGGGCTGGTGGTTTATGGGTTTGTGTTGTTCATCTATTTGAGCGATACGCTGTGGTCAATTGGCTACAACGTGCGGCGGGAGCAAAAGCAAGGGACGCTGGAGCAGCTTTATCTCAGCCCGGCTTCTAAGCTGGCCAGCCTGTCGGCGCGGGTGACGATTACGCTGTTCTGGACGGGTTTGTTATCCATCGGGGCTGCTTTGCTGATGCAAGCCATGATTGGCAAACTGCCATTCCATAACCCGCTGCTGGGATTATTCGTCCTGGCTATGGCTTTGTTGGGCACGTTTGGCACAGGTTTCGCCTTTGCCGCCTGGACGCTGCGTATTAAAGATACAGCGGATACGATGGCCGGCCTGTTTCAGTTCGTCTTCATGGTGTTGTGCGCGCCGTTTTTCCCTTTTGCGGCGCTGCCGGCATTTTTGCAGCCCGCCGTGCGTCTGATTCCGCTGGCGTATGGTGTGGATGCGTTCCGTTCCACCATGATGGGGTTTCCACCCGGCTATCCTGAATTGGCGCCTATTGGCGTGGAACTGGTGATTGTCACCGTTTTTGGCCTGAGCATGCCCGCGTTTGGTTTGTGGTTGTATAAGCGGGCCGAAGAGCGGGCGCGACGCAGTGGCAGCTTGTCGGAATATTGATTTAGGGTAACATGTTGCATTTATCTTTAGATAGAGAACTTAGCGTCAACATGATAACCACTCTGCCATCGCGCCAAAATGCCGGCAGGCAAGGCGTGCGGCCGATCAATCTGCGTCGTGATACACATCAGGTTCTGCAACTGCTGGACGTCGCTTTCGGCTCTGAATTAGATGCTGAAAATCGCCGCTCTTTGCAGCGCAGCCTGATAATGGCCAGCCAGCCATGGTTTCAACCGTTGGTTTTCCCGCCCGGTGCGGCTATGCCTGGTTTTGTCTGGGAACAAGACGACCTGATTGTGGGCAACGTCTCGATCATGCAAACGCTAGAACCTGGCCGTTACATCATTGCCAATGTAGCCGTTCATCCCGATTGGCGGCGGCGCGGCATTGCCCACGAACTGATGCAAACCGCGTTGTCCCATCTGGTGGGCAAGCGCGCACACACCGTCATGCTGCAGGTCAAGCGCCATAACCAGGCCGCTAAAGATCTTTATTTGCAGCTTGGTTTTAGAGAGGTAGGGGCTGTCACCAGTTGGTACGGCACGCCGCCATACATTCATGACTTGCCGCTTTATGAGGGTGGCCCGGTTATTCGCCCCTTGCGCCATCGTGAATGGCGCGCTGCCTATATTCTGGATACAGCCAGTATGGCCGCCGATCTGAACTGGCCCGATCCCTTACGCCACGATAGGTACAAAACGGGATTGTGGGCTTCCCTGAAGAACTTTGCTAATGGCTGCCAGGCGGAACATTGGGTGACCAGTAACAGCGCCGACCGGCTGACCGGGGTGGCTTCCATCTATAGCGAATGGCAGCGACCCCACACGGTGACGCTGCGTATCCATCCGGATAGCTGCGGGCAGTTGGAACGGTATCTGCTGGCCAAAGTGCTGCGTCGCCTGGATTATTTACCGCGGCGGCAGGTGCGTCTGGATCATCCCGCCGAGGATGCTTTAACGAACCAGCTACTACAAGAGGCCCATTTTCGACTACAGCGCACCCTGGTTGTCATGCGGCTTGATCTCGATTTCTGAGCCCCATCTGTTCCACAGAGGTGTAAACCGCTTTTCTGACACAGCAGCTTTCCATCCGCAAGGAGTGCAAGCAATGGCTACAACGCAAGAACGATTGCAAATATTAAAGATGATCGAGCAGGGTAAAATTAACGCCAGCGAAGGCAGCGAACTGCTGCGGGCGCTGGAGCAGACAGAACGAGGCAAGCCTAAGGAACCATTGAAGGGAGCCAGCGCTCCCCGCTGGTTTCGTGTGCGCGTGACCGACGTCAAGTCAGGGCGCAACAAGGTAAACGTCAATATTCCGCTAGGTTTGGTCAACATTGGCATTAAGATGGGGGCGCGTTTTGTGCCTGATCTGGAAGGCGTCAACTATGAACAGATTCGGGAAGCAATAGAGTCAGGCCGGACTGGTAAAGTATTTGACTTTGTGGACAGCGACAGCGGCGAACAGATCGAAATCTTTATGGAGTAAGGGAGCCGTATAAAAGCCAATCGCCCTCCGCCGGTAATGACTGGCAGCAGGGCGATTGTTTCCCCGAGGTAACCCGAAATAAATAAGATGCCCGTCGCGTATGCTGTCGTCGGGCGACGACACGCCTACCTAAACGGATGCTGATTGGCAAGAATATCTATCTTATGCCTGCCCAACAACAATCCCCTCCAAAGGTGATCCATCTGCTCCGACAAACTGGTGAAAACCGGGACAACTACCCAGACCCAGATACTCTTGGGCTGCATGAGGACAGTTGCCCCGGTCTTGGCGTGTGCCGGCTTGATGACCATTACACGACTCAGGAGGTGACTGTCATGATCAGCCATCCGGTGTGCCTGATGACAAGGACGCTGCTCTGTCAACTGGATACTGCTCAGTTAACAAAAAAACACACTTATCACCACCACACGGGCATCATAGCATAATCAGGTCGCGCGCGACCTATAAACGTCTTTAATTGATCTATAAGGGAGCTATAATCTATCTACGGGGTTTTCCTACCCGGTTGGTGGAATGCGGGCCAGGCGCTGCTGCAAAGTGTGGATAAGCCGGGTATAGGGAGGTTGGGTGGCGTATGGCTCTAACTCCGTCAGGGCGCGATGTAGCGTTTGCCGGCACAAACCCCACTCCTCGCGCACCTCATAAAGCTCTGCCAGGTTATCCAGCGTGTTGGCCCGGCCAGCGATATTCCCTAACCTCTGATAGGCTGCCGCCGACTCCTCCAACATTTTTTCCGCCGCTGACCATTCTTCCATGTCTCGATACACCATCCCCAGATTGTTTTGTAGCACAGGCAGCATTTCTGATTCCTGCGTTTGTGTCGTCAGATGCAGCGCCTCTTGCCACGTCTTCTCCGCCACTGCCAGCCGGCCCTGCTTATACGCAATTACTCCCAGATTCGTTTGCAGCCGAATCTGGTCGGCCAGATCCGCCGCTGCCGTGTAAATGGCCATCGCCTGGGCGGCGGTCTCTTGCGCCTCATTCCACAGTTCCAGACTGGCCCAACAGGCTACCATGTTCGACATCGCCCGCGCTTCCGCCAGGGTGTTTCCTACTGCCTGATAAGCGCGGCGGGCGACAGCGGCGGCCTGTAACCCTTCTTCCCATTGACGCAGTTGGATGTGAATCTGGCTTAACGTCATGTTCAGATGGGCGATTACCCGCTCATCGGCGGTGGCCTGGGCTAGAGGCCGGATTTCCTGGCACAAAGTGTTAGCTTCTGCTACGTTGCCGCGCGCTTCATAGAGACTGGCTAACTTTGACAGAGCAGCAGCATAGGCGGCTACTTTGTTGTATTGTTTGAAGAGGGTTAACGCCTGGCGGTAAGCGGCAGTGGCTTCATCCAACTCATTCCGATGGCGGCGCAGGTCGCCAAGCTGCTCCCATAAGCGGCCTTCTTTCTCGCGATCATCTCCTTGTTGGCTCCAACGTAACGCCTGGTCCAGATAGACTTCCCACCGTTCCCAATCGGCATAACCAAATACAATCGGGTAAAGAAGTTGAATCAGCTCATACGCCAGGTCGAAATGGAGCGCCTCATGCAGCAAGGTTTCCAGGCTGCGCAGCAGATTATCATACTCTTGAATAACCAGGGCGCGCGAATCGCTGCTGGTTCGCAGCGACTCAATCCACTGCCGGGCATTAGCTAGTCGAAACTGCTGTTGACGCTCGCGCCATTTGTTGAGGTCGCTCATGGTGGTGTCTCGTTACGGCTAAATTGGGGCGCTGTCCGGCGCCAGCTTTGCTGGGGGCAAAGCATCATCATGACGGCTGATACCCGGGGGATCAGGAGAGCAGTTGTCGCAAAAAAACCTCGGTCAACCGGTGTAACCGGTATCGCTTTTCATACAATGTACCCCCAATATCCACCCACGACAGCAATATTAACTCTTCCAGGCTGCGCTGCAAATTGTCGGATGACATGTGCGACAAACCACTGAGGTGTTTCAGCGTAAAACCTGTTTCGCCGGCCTCGGTCAGAATTAACAGAATCTCGCGCCCATTGTCGTGCAGGCTTTCCCATGCTTCGCGGTAGACATAATCAAGCAGTCCGGTGGGGTTTTCGGCGTGCACGCTGTTGAACCGGTGCAGCACTTCGGGCAGGGAATAGAAGCGCAGTTGGCCTGTTACCAGTTTGAGCGCCAGAGGATTGCCACCGACCGCTTCATAAATGGCTTGCAGGTCGCTGTCCGCCGCCGCCTGCAGTTCCTGATCCCCTGTGCGCCGCGCCTCCGCCCGGATGAGTTGAAAGGCCGCTGCCGGCGGAAGTTCCTGCAAGGACACGGAAAACACGTCAGGCTGGTCCAGCAGGCGGCGACGAGAAGTGAGCAAAAACTTGGTGGGATTAAGCCAGTGGCGCAGTTCTGGCAGCAGGGTGTCGTAGTCGGCGACTGTTTCCAGGTTGTCCACGACGATCAGGCAGGCGCGTTCGCGCAGTTGTTGCCGGACGAAACGATGTCGTTCGAGTTGTGATGGGGGGGCGCTGCCGGCCGGGACGAATTGCTCGGCCAGTTTGTCCAGCAGCATAGGAAAGGTCAGGGCAGGACGCCCGCTTTCTACTTGCAGCCGGCCCAGAGTGGACAGGTGAGTCTGTTTGGCTGTTACCCATCCGATTTCGTCGAAATAGTGGCCCAGAACGATAATGTCGCGTATCACGAGATCGGCCAGGGAAGTTTTACCGATGCCTCCCAGGCCATCTACGGCGGTAATGAAGCTCGATTTGGCGTCAAGCAAAGCCGCCTGTAAGGTGGCGCGGGCTTCGGCCACGCCAACAAGTTCCTCGTAGGAAGGCAAGTCCAGGCGGGCGAGCATCTTCGTCTGCCATTCGCTGCGGGTGTTGGCTTCCAGTTGGTTGAGAATATGGGTGAGTTGCTTGATCGCCTGGCGCTGCCGGAAGAAAATAGTCTGTTCGACAACGTTGAGGCGGTTGGCAATCTCCCGCGCTTCTTGCCGGTGTTCAAAGCGCCAGCGCAGCAAATCGTTGGCTTCAGGCGAAATGCCGGCAAGCCCCCTTAGCCCCCGATCCAGCACCGCCCGGTTGCGCGCGGCGGGTCCTGCCTGCGCCAGGCTGCCGTACATTTCCTCCTTCAGGCTGGCTTCAGACGACAGACGCAGTTCGTCCAGTGGCCATCTATCCGTCTCCCCCCCGTGCCACAGACGCAAAGCTGCCAGGACATCCTCTGGTTGGACTACCTCTAACATGCTCATTTTCGCCTCAATCATCGGGCCGATTTACTTGAGCAGCTCTTCGTTTACAAGTGGTGACTATACAACCGCGAGACCGGGCAGGTTTCCACGCCTACCTGTAAGACCTGACAGGTCTTGTTGGACATTGCGAAAATAATCAGGTAATCCCACTGCTCTTGCCAGGGAAGGGGTAATGGTGGGCGAGGGGCGCGCAGCGCCCTCGCCCTCTCCGAAAAGCCCC
>CAZDSN010000006.1:0-22118 GCA_964507675.1 uncultured Ardenticatenaceae bacterium
CGGCATCAGACGTCTGGATAATGGTGCGATCGGTCAGCGGCCAGACTTGCAAAATAACGTAGGCAAACAGGGCAAAAATAAAGGCAGACGTAGCCAGGCCCCACTGCCACTGGGAATTATAGGGTGTTTCCCGCGTTTGCATCATGCGCCGTGTCATCATGACGGCGAATATAACCAGAATGGAGATAGCGCCAATGTACACGAGTAACTGCGCCGCAGCCATAAAACCCATAGCCAGTATCACGTAAAGGCCGGCCACGCCCAGGAAGGAAGCCATCATGGCCAGGGCGGCGTAGAACATGTTGCGATTGGTGACCACAATAAAGCCTGATACTAGGGTCACAATGCTAATGAGGACGAAAATGAAAGCCATCTGTTTTTGTCTCTCTCCGTTGATTTAATGTGCCGGCATGGCGTGCGGATCAACATGGGCATCCACAACCGCCTCAGCAACTGTCGCGCCTGGTCCCATCCGTCCGGCTTCCTGCGCCTCCCGCTGCCGTCGCGCATTGCTACTGAGAATTTGCAGGGTAACAAACGCTATGATCAGGTTCAAAATCAGATGAATGCCGGCGCGTCCCCAGGCGCCAATCACTTCTGGAATCAGTTTGTCCAGAACGGCTGTGAACAGAAGCAGCACAAGGGTAAATGGCACCAGGAACTTCCAGTTGAACTTGAGCAGTTGATCAATGCGCACGCGCGGCAGTGTCCCACGAATCCAGACGTAAACGAAGTACACCAGGAAAGTCTTGGCAAAAAAGATCACCATGCCAATCAAGCGTCCCCAGTCGGACTGCGTTTCCAGGCCGAACAGCCGCCAACCACCCAAATAAATCGTGGTGAACAGAGCAGACATGAACAGCGTACTGATAAACTCGGCCAGGAAAAACATGCCGAACTTCATACCGCCATACTCTATATGAAAGCCGGCCACAATTTCGGACTCGGCCTCAAGCAGGTCGAAAGGGGTCCGTCCTGTTTCGGCCAGCGTGGAGATAAAGAAAATGATGGCAGATAGGGGGGCCACAATCAGAAAAGGCACTGTTTGGGCGCCGATCAGGTCTTGCGTGGACATAGAACGGGCCAACAAGATAGGAATGATCAAGGCCAACACCATGGGCACTTCGTAACTAACCAATTGGGCTACCGAGCGAAACGCGCCCAACAAGGCGTATTTATTGTTAGACCCCCAGCCAGCCAGCAGCAAGGAGACCACCGAAGCCGAACTAATAGCCAGGACATAAAAAATCCCGATGTTCAGGTCTACGCCAATCACACCGGGAGCAAAAGGGACCACAGCCCACATAAGCAAAGCTGTTATGACAACGAGCAGCGGGGCCAGATTATAGGCGACGCCGTCTGCGCCGGACGGGCGCACATCTTCCTTTGTCAGCAGTTTCAAGACATCCGCAACTGTTTGCAGCAGACCAAATTTACCGCCAACGCGGTTGGGCCCAATGCGATCTTGCATGCGCGCAATGAGTTTTCGCTCCAACCAGATGAGGAAGATAACGATAAGCAAACAGAATGTAGACACAATTAGTACACCTATCACGTCCAGCACGGGTTCTACCCAGGGTTGGGGACCCCACACGGCGCGCAGGTAGTCAAAAGTCTTTAATTGCAGCAAGCTGACAAGAAACTCAACAATGTTGAAACGCATGCCATTCTCCGTTATCGTTTCGCCAGGTTATTGGGCATGTAAAGCAGAAAGGTGCAAAGCAGCAAAGGGTGGCCGCACGAGAACAGCCAACACCATGAGAGCAAATCAGAACGACAGCCTAGAACCACTCCAGCGCGCCGCGCGCCCAGGCATACGCCAGACCGTCGCCCAACAAGAAGATGAAAACGGCAGCAGCCACCACGGCAAACAGGGATAGCTGTCCATAAGCTGCGGCAATGGGGAATAGGAACACGGCTTCTACGTCAAAGATGACGAATATCAAGGCAAAAAGATAATATTGTACCTTGAACTGGACCCAGGTATCCCCCACCGTCTCAATGCCACATTCGTAGGTCTGTTGCTTGATCGGGTTGGGCTTTTTAGGGCCTAACAGGTGCTGCAGCACAACGGGTAAGGCTGGGAAGATAGGTGACAGGGCTACAAAGATTCCGATGAATTGCCAATCGCTTAGCACGCTAAAGACCCTCCGTAAAAGGGATTGTGAAATAGTTCTCAGATAGTCGGGCGTATTTATAACACACGACCTGTTCAACGGCAACGAGCGATGGACATTTTAACAGAATCAGAGAACAAGACAACCGAAAAAGAATTGCGATTTGCCGGCATTCGCCGCATAATAGAAGCAGCACCCGGATCGGATGAAGACCGGGATGCCTGGGATTCACTATTTCAACTGTTTTCTATCTGGCCCCTACCCACTAAAGGAGGGTACCATGTCCACTGTATCTATTCCTACAACAGCGCCAACGGCTGCCTCCCCTACCCGCCGCAAACAAACAGTGCGCACGTTTCACCTGAAAAAACAGCAGCGTGAACCTATTACCATGCTCACGGCTTATGACTATGCCACCGCCCTGGCAGTAGACCGTGCCGGCATTGACAGTATTCTGGTGGGCGACTCGCTGGGCATGGTGGTGCTGGGTTACGAAACCACCCTGCCGGTGACAATGGCCGACATGCTGCACCACTGCCGGGCCGTCGCCCGCGGCGCGCAGTACGCCTTACTCATTGGCGACATGCCGTTTATGTCTTACCAGGTATCCCCGCCGGAAGCGGTACGCAATGCCGGGCGCTTCTTGCAAGAAGCAGGAATGGATGCCGTCAAGTTGGAAGGAGGGCGGGAGCGGGTAGAGGTGGTGAAGGCGATTGTGGATGCCGGCATTCCCGTCATGGGACATCTCGGCCTTACCCCACAGAGCGTACACCAACTCGGCGGCTTTCGCACGCAAGCCAGGACAGCCACCGCTGCCCAGCGCCTGCTGGAAGATGCGCTGCTGCTGCAAGAAGCAGGCTGTTTTAGCCTGGTGCTGGAAGCCATTCCCGAACAACTGGCCCGCTTTGTCTCCCAGCAGTTGGACATTCCTACGATTGGCATCGGCGCCGGCGCGGGCTGTGACGGCCAGGTGCTGGTCACCCATGACTTGCTGGGACTGTTCGACCGCTTTACGCCGAAGTTCGTTAAACAATACGCGCACCTACACCAGGTCATGGCCGAAGCATTTGCCGCTTATAAAGAAGACGTGCAGCAGCGCCGTTTTCCAGAACGTGAACACAGCACAGATATGAGCGCAGCGGAATGGCAAACGCTGCTGGAGAACCTTCAGGGGAAATAGTCTCAAGCAGAAGCCAGCTCACATTGGTTTTTTAATATGAGAGCACCCATTGTTATTGTTGGCACAGGCGCCATGGCCTGCCTGTTTGCCGCCCGTCTGGTTGAATCGGATATGTCCGTGACCATGTTGGGCACATGGCCGGCGGGTCTGGCGGCGCTGCAAGCCGAAGGCGTGCGGCTGCTGGAGGCTGATGGCAGCCAGCGCCGCTTTGCTGTACGCGCCACGGATGATCCGGGTGCGTGTCGTGGAATTCGTCAGGCGCTCGTTCTGGTCAAATCGTGGCAAACGGCTCGCGCTGCCGCCCAACTCAGCCGCGTTCTCCCACCCGATGGCGTTGCCTTGAGCCTGCAAAACGGTCTGGGCAATCAGGAGAAACTGGCGGAAGCACTGGGGGCAGAGCGGGTGGCCCTGGGCGTGACAACGACGGGGGCCACCCTGGTCGAGCCGGGCGTGGTGCAGCCAGGCGGCGCGGGCACGATCTCCCTGGGGCCTCACCCTCTGGCCTCATCTCTCCACGAAGCGCTGCGACAGGCGGGGTTTAATGTAGCAGTTGTGTCCGACCTGGAAGGGCTGTTGTGGGGAAAACTGGTGGTCAACGTGGCCATTAACCCACTCACAGCCTTGCTGCGCGTGCCTAACGGCCAACTGCTGGCCCGTCCTGCCGCTTATGAACTGATGCGCGCCGCGGCCATCGAAGCGGCGACAACCGCCGCGGCCCTGGGTATCCGCCTCCCCTACCCTGATCCGGCAGCGGCAGCCGCCGCTGTGGCCGAAAGTACGGCCGCCAACTACTCCTCCATGCTGCAAGACATCCAGCGCGGCGCGCCCACGGAAATCGAAGCAATTTGTGGGGCCATTGTACGCGCCGGCCAACAAGCCGGCATTCCCACGCCCATCAACAACATCCTCTACCAACTGATTACTGCCCTGGCCTCCCCCCCACAGTCGAACACATGATTACCCTGGCTTCTCTCACCGAACTGCGCGCCGCCCGCGCTGCTCTGCCCCAACCCATTGGCTTTGTGCCCACGATGGGCTATCTACACGAAGGACATCTTTCGCTGGTGCGCGCCGCCCGCGCCACATGCGCCAGCGTCGTGGCCAGCATTTTTGTCAACCCAACCCAGTTTGGCCCCCATGAAGACCTGGCCGCCTATCCACGTGATCTGACGCGCGACCTGGCCCTCTTGCAAGCGGAAAATGTGGACCTGGTGTGGACACCTACGCCAGAAATGATGTATCCACCGGATTTCCAGACCTGGGTGATGGTGACAGAGGCCACGCAGCCGCTGGAAGGCGCACGGCGGTCGGGCCATTTTCGCGGCGTGACCACGGTGGTTAGCAAGCTGTTTAACAGCGTCCAGCCACAAAAAGCCTATTTCGGCCAGAAAGACGCGCAGCAGGTAGTCGTCATCCGGCAGATGGTACGCGATTTGAACTTTCCTGTTGAAATTGTGGTTTGCCCCACCAGCCGTGAGCCAGATGGTCTGGCGCTGTCCAGCCGTAACGTTTATCTTGACCCGGCGCAGCGGGAGGCAGCGACGGCGTTGTTCCGGGCGCTGTCGGCGGCGCAGCAGGCTTTTGCCGGCAGCGTCACCCACGCCGATGACCTGCGCCGGATTATGACCGAGACCATTGAAGCTGAACTCCTGGCTCGCCTGGAATACGTCTCCTGCGCCGATCCCGATACGCTGGTGGAGATAGAAGGCCGCGTAACGCGCGCCTTACTCTCTATGGCTGTTTATATAGGCAAGACGCGCTTGATAGATAATTTGCTACTGACAGCTTCATAGAAATAGGACTTACGCACACCCAGAAAGACTGAGAGTACAAAAGTCTTGTTGGACATTGAGAAAATAATTGGGTAATCCCGCCCCCATTGCCAGGGAAGGGGGTTGAGGGATGGCGGTCTCTGCCCCATTGATCGAATTACTTCCTTAAACTTCAAGAAGCCTGTCCTACATTGTCAGGTTGCTGCCAGCAATGCGCGTAAGCCCGCTTCGTCCAGGGTAGTCACGCCCAGCGCTTGGGCTTTGGTCAGTTTGCTGCCGGCATTTTCCCCCGCCACCACGTAATCTGTCTTCCCGCTCACCGACCCTGTGACCTTGCCGCCATGCGCCTCAATCAACTCTTTGGCCTCATCCCGCGTCAGCGATGGCAGTGTGCCCGTCAGCACAAAAGTCTTGCCGGCTAACGTGTCTGCCCGTGCCGGCATCTTTTCGATGGCAAACGGCAAGCCCGCCTGCCGCAGCTTGGCCAGCACTGTCTGGTTACGCTCATCGCCAAACCAGGCTACCACGGCGGCGGCTGTCTGCGGGCCAATGCCCTCAATCGTCTCCAGTTGGGCAGTTGTGGCCGCGCCCAGAGCATCAATACTGCCCAACGCCCCCAACAGCAGCCCGGCCACCACATTACCCACAAAGCGGATGCCCAGGGCTGTCAACAGCCGTTCCGGCGGTTGGCGCTTGCTCGCCTCAATCCCCGCCAGCAGGTTATCCACCTTCTTCTCTTTGAAACCCTCCAGGGCCAATAAATCATCCCGCTGCAACATGTAGATGTCCGCCACGTCGTGAATCAACTGCCTGGCAAACAACAGTGAAGCAGTTTGCGCGCCAAATGTGCCAATATCCATAGCACCGCGGCTGACAAAATACTCTACCCGCCGCACCAACTGTTCCGGGCAGGCGGGGTTATCACAATAAATGGCTATTTCACCAGGCAGCCTTACCACCGGTTCCTGACAAAAGGGGCAGTGCGTGGGCGGCGTAATCGGGCGTTCGGAACCATCGCGCAAATCTGGGACAGGCCCGACGATATAGGGAATCACCTCGCCCGCCCGCTTTACCCAAACTATGTCACCGATGCGAATATCCTTGCGGGCAATCTCCTCGTAATTGTGCAAGGTGGCATTTTGGACAATAACGCCGCCAAGTTCCACCGGTTCCAGGACAGCCGCCGGGGCCAGCACCCCGGTGCGCCCCACATTGACCTTTACGTCCAGCAGCCGCGTCGTTTTCTCCTGAGCCGGAAACTTCATAGCCAGCGCGCCGCGCGGGTCTTTACCCACAAAGCCCAGGCTATGAGCCAGCAGCCGGTCATTGATTTTGACCACAACGCCATCTACTTCATAGTTGATGTGATTGCGCTTGTCAGCCCATTGTTCATATTGCCCGGCCACTGTTTCCAGGTCGGTGCAGTACGTTACGTCAGGCGACACGGGAAAACCCATCTGACGCAGATAATCCAGCCGCTGCCACTGCTGCGGAATGTCCACTCCCTCCCAGGCCACAAAATCGTAACAGAGCAGTGACAACGGTCGGCTGGCGGTAATGCTGCTGTCTAACTGGCGCAGCGAACCGGAAGCAGCGTTGCGCGGGTTCATGTAGGTGCGGTCGCCATTGGCTGCCTGTGCCTCGTTAAATGCCTCAAATTTGTCCAATGGGAAAAAGACTTCGCCGCGCACAACCAGGTAAGGGGGCGGAGTCAAACCACTGGCGGGATCAATAGGGATACGCTGCGGCAAGCTCTTAATCGTGCGCAAATTGGGGGTGACGTTTTCGCCTACTTCGCCGTCTCCCCGGGTCGCACCTTGCACAAAACGACCATTTTCATAGGTGAGCACCACAGACAGACCGTCTATCTTGGGTTCGACGACGTAATCTAACTCCACGTCATCCGCCAGCAGCCGCCCAATACGCTTGCGCCAGGCGTACAGCTCTTCAATATTAAAGGCGTTAGCCAGACTCAAAATAGGCGAAGGATGGGTTACTTTTTCAAAGGCGTCAATCACGCCGCCGCCGACGCGCCGGCTGGGAGAATCAGGCGTGATCAGATCAGGATGTGCCTGTTCCAGCGCGACCAATTCAGCAAACAACGCATCATACTCGGCATCGCTGATAACGGGGGCATCCAGCACATGGTAGCGGTAGATGTGATAGTTAATTTCGTGGCGAAGCTGGGCAATTCGGGCGACGGGATCCATGGAGGGCCTCAAGGATTGGGAGGAGATGGAGCCTGATAATTAGTGGCCGCGTCAGGCGGGGCGGGTACTGGTTCCAGGAATTGGGCGGCTACCCAACCTTCTGTGCTGTCTGCCAGGCGCACCTGCCACCAGTTAAAGTCGCCGCCGGCCTCTGGCCCGCCAATCACCAGCACAAT
Organism: uncultured Ardenticatenaceae bacterium; assembly: GCA_964507675.1. GTDB lineage: Bacteria > Chloroflexota > Anaerolineae > Promineifilales > Promineifilaceae > JAGVTM01. The sequence goes on from CAZDSN010000006.1 coordinate 7,456, forward strand.
GTCGCCCTCGTCAGCCAACGTCACTTGAATGTTGCTGACACTGGGGCCTCCGCGCACCACGACGCCAATACCATCCGTGTTGGCTACGCTGGCAAAGTAATCAATGCTCACCTCCGGCGGCGGCGTGGCCCGGTCGGGGGTAGGAATGGGAGTCAGTGTAGGAATGGGGGTGGGCGTGGAGAAGAGCGGCGTGGGCGAGGGCACAGGGCTGGGCGGAGCAGTCAAGAAAATGATGGTTGGGGTGGCCCCCATGGTTACAGACAGCGGCGGGCGAGACAAAAAGGAGTTCGCCAGCGACAGGGCAAAGACAATGGCGGCTATAGTGACGACGAGGCCCAGACCCAACCAGAGCCAGGGAACTGGCTCGGTGGTATCCTGGCGCTGGTGGCGCTGTCGTTGTTGACTCAGTCCCGTTTCACGAGGGTCAGGAGGTTGTTCGTATCGTGCCATGAAATTAAAAGATGTCAGTACGCAAAGAAAGCAGGTTCCGGCGGCGTTTGCAGGAGATTAGCCAGAAAAACCTGGTTTCGGGCTTATTCGTGACGAATGAGTTGTAGGAAACGATCGAGCGGCCAGGTATTGACGACGCTGGCAGCCGTGGCCCACCCCCGCTGCGCAGTGGCAACTCCATAGTGGCGCAGGGCAAAGTCGTCGCTGTGGTGGGCGTCGGTGTTGATCGCCAGCGGCACGCCCAGTTCCAGCGCCCGCCGGACGTAGCTGTCCTGCAAATCCAGGCGGCGTGGGTTGGCGTTTATTTCCATGATTGTGCCTGTACGCGCTGCCGCCAGCAAAACCTGGTCCATGTCCAGGTCTGCGCCCAAACGGTCGGGCAGCAAGCGGCCAGTGGGGTGAGCCAGCATGTGCACATGCGGATTGTTTATAGCGGCCAACGCGCGCGCTGTCACCTGTTCTTGCGGCTGGCGCAGGCTGACGTGCAGGGCAGCAATCACAAAATCCAACTGCGCCAGCACTTCATTAGGATAGTCAAGCGTGCCATCAGCCCTGATCTCCATTTCCGTGCCGTGGAAGACACGGAAATCCGGTCCCAGAGCCGCATCGGCGGCGCGGACTTCCGCCCCCTGCCGCATGAGACGTTCAACGGAAAGACCGTTGGCAATGCCCAGGCTGGCGGAATGGTCGGTGATGGCGATGTATTGCAAGCCCTGCGCTTTCGCCGCCCGAGCCATTTCCAGCACACTCAGACGACCATCGGACCAGGTGGTGTGCATGTGCAGGTCGGCCACAATGTCGCCAGCCTGGATAAAGTCAGGCAGCATTCCCTTTTGGGCGGCTTCGATTTCGCCGCGATCTTCGCGCAGCACAGGCGGAATGTAGGGAAGCCCCAGCACCTGGTAGACTTCTGCTTCGGTGGCGCAGACGATTTCACGGCCATCAGGATAGGTAAAAGCGTATTCGTTGAGGCTGAGGCCTTGCTTTTGCGCCAGCTCGCGCAGGCGGACGTTGTGGGCTTTGCTGCCCGTGAAGTAGGAGAGAAGCGTGCCCCAGTGAGATGCCGGCAACACGCGCAAATCCACCCCCATCCCATTCCGCAAAATCACCCGCGACTTGGTTGGGCCATGCCCCATCACATTCTCAACCTGCGGCATTTGCACAAAATGATCCATAATAGGAGCCGCGTCTGCGGCCGCCACCAGCAGATCAATGTCCCCAATCGTCTCCTTCATGCGGCGCAGTGAACCACCGACAGCCTGCTGCGTCACCCCTGGCAGGCCAGCCAGTTCCGCCAGTATCTCGTGGGCAATAGGCCAGGCTTCGCCCAGAGGCGTGCGACCCGTTTGCAGCCGGGCCAGGGTCTCAATACCTGTCAGGATTTTAGCCTCCGATTTGGCCCCCATACCGGACAGATGCCGCAGCTTGCCCTCCTCGGCAGCCGCTTTCAGCTCAGCCAGTGTCGTGATTTGCAGTTGGTCATAAAACAACTTCACCTTTTTGGGGCCGATGCCCTCAATTTGCAGCAGGTCAAGCAAAGTAGGGGGAATTTCCTGAGCCAACCGGTCATAGAATCCCAACCGGCCGGTGTCTAACATTTCTTCGATTTTTTCAGCCAATGTCTTGCCAATGCCAGGAATATCTGTCAAACCGCCTTCGTCGCGGATAGCGCCCAGATCGCGCCCCAGGGCGCGAATACTCTCCGCTCCATTTCGATACGCCAGAATACGGTTAAAATTGTCGCCGCGAATAGCCAGCATATCAGCGACTTTCTCAAACAGATCGGCAATGTCTCGATTACTCATCACACCTCTATCCTTATAGTTAATGGACAAATTATACCAGATTCAGCCATTGTGTCTGTGCGCCGGATAAACAATCAGCAATTCTCATTTGGGTCGCCCGCCCTGGTCATGAATCCCCTTGCCAGGGGGGGGGTAATGGCGGGCGAGGGGCGCTGCGCGCCCCTCGCCCCCGGCTCAAAGCCCCCTTCCCCTGGGGGGAAGAGGGTTGGGGGATGGGGGCTTCTCTTATACCGGTTTTAACCAACGACCCAGAAGTAAATTCGTTCAAATTGAGAATTGCTGATTTGCCGCGACGTTCTTTTGTCAGCCAGATTAACCCGTGCTACTATTGATGCTCTCTCACTCACCCATTCAGGCCTCGTTTCCTGGTGGATCGTTGCCTTTGGGTATCCAAATTTTCGTTCGTTAAGCTCATGGAGATAAGGAGAAGAAACATGAAGTCTATCAACAAACGGTTTTTGCTACTTTCGTGGCTGCTGGTGTTGGGGCTTGTCCTGGCTGCGTGCGCCGGCGGCACAGCGACGCCGACAGAAGAGCCGCCTGCCGAACCCACCGAAGCCATGGAAGAACCCACGGAAGAACCTATGGCCGAGTTTGAGCCCATGGTCATGACCGCCGATAACTGTGATTACGGCGGCCTTTTGAAAGAGATCGCGGCAGTGGACCGGTATACGGTGCAGTTTACCATGTGTACGCCTGATCCCGCATTCCCCTCCAAAGCCGCCTTTACGGCCTTCGCCATCCAACCCAGCGAATACCTGGAATCTACTGGCGGCACAGGCCCACTGCTGGAAAAACCGATTGGCACAGGCCCGTACATGCTCGATACCTGGAACCGGGGCGAAGAATTAGTCTTCAAGAAGTTCGATGGGTATTGGGGCGAACCGGCTAAAGCCGACACCCTCGTTTTCCGTTGGAATTCTGAAGCGGCGGCCCGCCTGCTGGAACTGCAATCAGGCACTGTGGACGGTATTGACAACCCCGCACCCGATGATTTCCAGACTGTCGCCGATGACGCCAATCTGCAACTGTTGGAGCGTCCAGCGTTGAACATCTTCTATGTAGGCATGAATAATACCTACGCCCCCTTCGACAACGAAATGGTGCGCCAGGCCGTTGCCATGGGCATTGACCGGCAGCGCATCGTGGATAACTTCTATCCGGCCGGGTCAGAAGCTGCCAGCCACTTCACCCCCTGCTCCATCCCCAATGCCTGCACGGGCGAATCCTGGTACGAGTTTGATCCGGAAGGGGCGCGCAAGCTGTTGGCAGATGCGGGCTTCCCGGATGGGTTCTCCACGGTCATCAACTATCGTGACGTCGTGCGTGGTTATCTGCCTGAACCGGGCATTGTGGCCCAGGACATCCAGGCGCAGTTGAAGGAAAACCTGAACATTGACGCCACCATCGAGGTCATGGAATCTGGCGCCTTTATTGCCGCAGCAGATGCCGGCGAACTCCAGGGGCTGCATCTGTTGGGTTGGGGCGCTGACTATCCGGACATGACCAACTTCCTGGACTTCCACTTTGGCGCCGGCGCGTCGCAGCAGTTCGGCGAAAAATTCCCGGACATCACGGAAGCTTTGACGCAGGGCGCCTCTCTGGCCGATGACGCCGCTCGCCAACCTTTCTACGAAGCAGCCAACAATGCGATTAAGCAACACGTACCCATGATTCCGGTGGCGCACGGCGGCTCGGCAGTAGCGTATCTGGCGTCGGTGGGTAACCCGCACGTCAGCCCGTTGGGCAACGAAACGTTCTACGTCATGGATCCGGGCAAGGACACCTTTGTCTGGATGCAAAACGCGGAGCCAATCAGCGTCTACTGTGGCGACGAAACAGACGGCGAATCGCTGCGGGCGTGCGAGCAGGTTACGGAAGCATTGCTGGCCTATGAGATTGGCGGCACAGCCGTTGAGCCGGCGCTGGCAACGTCTTGCGATGCCAACGCAGACCTAACGGTTTGGACCTGCAACCTGCGTGAAGGCGTCAAGTTCCACGATGGCTCTGATCTGGATGCCAATGACGTGGTCATGTCTTGGGGCATTCAGTGGGATGCCGCCAGCCCGTATCACGTCGGCAACACAGGTTCCTTCACCTACTTCTCGGCCCTGTGGGGCGGCTTCCTTAACGCCCCCCCTAGCGAATAACTCGATCACGGTTAGCGGATGATTTCTCCATATCCCGATCTGGTTGAGGTATTGTAACTAACACCCCGATTGATGCGGGATGGTTCGCCTGACGGGTGATCCATCCCGCATCGTTTTTAAGGGGCTTGTAGGAATGGGCAGGCAAGATGCCCACGCTACCCATAGCAGCAGGCATTTAATCAGCAGGCGCTTTCACCGTGGAGTGTCAGGCAATGGTTCAATATAGCTTTCGCCGCATTATTGCTTCTGTCCCGGTCATCATTGGCGTGTTAATCGTGACTTTTGCCCTGGCGCGGGCTATACCGGGCGATCCGTGTACGGCCATTCTGGGAGAAAAGGCTACGCCGGAAATCTGTGAACGGTTTTTTCGCGAAAAGGGATTAGATCAGCCCATAACGGTACAGTTCTCTATTTTTGCGGTGGATGTGCTAAGCGGGGACTTTGGCGATTCGATTCGCTTTAAGCGACCGGTGACGCAAATCTTAATCGAGCGGCTGCCCATCACCATGGAATTAGGCATGTCTGCTTTGTTACTGGCCATGATGGTGGGAGTTCCGGCCGGCATTCTCTCGGCTGTGCGCCGTAATTCGCTGATTGACGTGGCTACGATGGTGGGGGCCAATATTGGCGTATCTATGCCTGTCTTCTGGCTCGGCTTGATGCTGGCCTACATTTTCGCCCTACTGCTTAAAGATACGCCCTTCTGGCTTCCCCCCAGCGGCCGGCTTTCTGCCGGCATGACCACGCTCCCCTTCTACGAATTCTATGAATGGACTGTCAGCGAAGGCACCATCTGGGCTAAATTCCTGGAATTTCTGGGTAATTTCTACATCTTCAACACCATCATCACGGGTGATTGGGCCGTGCTGAAAGATGCCATTATGCACCTGATACTGCCGGCAGTCGCTTTGAGCACCATTCCCATGGCCATCATTGCCCGCATGTCCCGTTCCGCCATGCTGGAAGTCCTGGGATTGGACTATATCCGCACCGCCCGCGCCAAAGGACTGTCTAAATTTACGGTCGTCATGAAGCACGCCTTTCGCAATGCGCTGCTGCCCATTGTCACGATCACCGGGCTACAGTTAGGGTTGGTGCTCAGCGGGGCTATCTTGACAGAGACGATTTTTGGCCTGTCTGGGGTGGGGCGCAGCCTGTATGAGGCCATCACGGCCCGCGACTATCCGATTATTCAGGGTTTTGTCGTAGTCATCTCGGTCGGGTACGTGGCTATCAATTTGCTGGTAGACCTGTCGTATGCCATCTTGGACCCGCGCATTCGCCTGGACTGAGGGAGAAGGAAGAGGGTAGAAAGTAGAAGTGTGACGGTAGAAATCGGAAGGGCTGCGGCAGCGCGCAGCTGCTGAACATGATGAACTGACCAGGAATCTTTTATGGCAACTGTGACTGAAATCCCCCTTCTCGACGACCCCTCTGCCGGCAGTCTGGCGGACTATCGCTCCAATAGCCTGTGGCGTATCACTTTTCGGCGCCTGTTCCGGCAGCAGTCAGCCATTGCCGGCCTGATCATTCTGGCAATCCTGATTCTCCTGGCAGTTGCCGCTCCCCTGGTGGCCCCTTACGATCCGGAACAGGTGCTCATAGGTATTGAGAATATCAATAAACGGGATGCGCCCTGTATCTATCTGCTGGGGTGTTCCACAGACCAACCGCAGCACATTATGGGGGTGGATGGGAATGTACGGGATGTGTTGAGCCGCGTCATCTACGGAACACGCGTTTCCCTGACCGTTGGCTTCATTACAGTGGGTTTCGCTATTGTGGTGGGGACTTTTCTGGGAGCAGTAGCGGGTTACGTGGGCGGCTGGGCAGACAACGTCATTATGCGGATTATGGATGTGATCCTGGCCTTTCCCTTTCTGCTGCTGGCGATTGCCATTGTCAGCGTCCTGGGGGCGGGGCTGACTAACGCCATGCTGGCGATTGCTATCGTCAGCATCCCCGCCTATGCGCGGGTGATTCGGGCCAGCGTGCTCTCTATTCGCGAGCAGGATTACGTCGAAGCCTCGCGCGCCTTGGGAGCCAGCCCGTGGCGCATTTTGTTTGGCCGCATTCTGCCAAATGCGCTGCCGCCGTTGATTGTGCAGGCCACGCTGGGCATTGCAACGGCCATTCTGGACACAGCCGCCCTTTCCTTCATTGGCCTGGGGGCGCAGCCCCCTACCCCCGAATGGGGAGCTATGTTAGCCAGCGAACGCAACCAGGTTTTCAGCGCGCCGCACCTGGTATTTTTCCCAGGTCTGGCCATTATGCTCACGGTGCTGGCGTTTAACTTGCTGGGGGACGGGCTGCGGGACGCTCTGGACCCACGCCTGGCGCATCGAGTCAAATAAAACCAGGACAAGATTCTCAACAGCCTTTCATTACTCTTGTTCAAATCTGTTGAACATTACGTTAAGTTAAGTATAATTAACGCATTGTATGTCGTTCTCAACGCTGTGGACACTTATCTTTCCGCCCTGGCTGCGGGAATGGCTGCGTTTTGAACTGGTTCCCAGGTTAGGGTTACAACCACAAGAACTGCTCCTGGGCACGCTGCGCGGCATGTGGGGCACGTTGTGGTGGATTTTGGTGGGGTTGGGGCTGATCAATGGTGGTCGGGCCTATATGGACGGGCAATTTGCTTTGCCCCGAGCGACCCAGGCGCAGGTAGTCAAATGGGCGGCAGTCGCCGATTTTGTGGCCCGCCAGACGGATATACCCCGAGAAGTACCTTTAGTAGTCTGGTACAAAGAAAGCAGTATGCAGCCTGTGAACCCGGAAAATTGCATCGGGATCATGGGTGTTTACGATCTTGTTCGCTCCGGTCAACTGCCTTGCTTCCCTCCTGGGCCGATTTCTGACCGGGAGGTAGCCGCGCAGTTGGCGCTAGGAGCGGTGGAATTCAAGAAGCGGTGTCCTGAAGTGACGTATTGGACGCAAGACCCATTGGCGTTGCAGCGGTGTTATCTGGCGTATAATGCCGGCATCGCCGCCGCCCAACGCCTCGATCCACACACTTCCGCCTACGTCATGAATAACTACAACGAGCAGTATCGCCACATGGTTTACTCCGACGTCGAACTGGGCACCGTCACGGTAACGGACCTGGGGGCCTGGCCCACGCATCTGGCTGTGCAAAGCCTGATTGCCTCCCACATAGACCTGGAAGCTCCTCCCCTTGCCCTTACCCTGCTCGACGTGGGCGCGCGCTTGTTTGATTGGGGCGCGTATACCCTGGCAGGCTGGCTCAACGGGGAAAATCCGGGGGGTGGACGCATGGAATTCCCCGATGATCGCCATCTGAACAACGAAACGTGCCTCAACCGCCTGCACATCCTGGGGCTGCCGGGCCTACGCCCCACGCTCAATCCGGTGAGTGAATCGCCGCAGCTCACCCAAGACATACACGGCTGCGCCTACAGTCTGCCTGGGGTAGATATTTCCAGCGACAACAGCCGTTCCCTACTGCAAGCCCCTATGCCTGGGGAAATCACCACCTATACCGACAGGTGGCGCAACAGCACTATCCGCATTGAAAACGATGAGTGGATCGTCTGGCTGCTCCACCCCCGTTCCTATCTGGTCGCCGAAGGAAACGTGACTAAAGGCCAGCCAATCGGCGTCATGGGGGCTGTGGGCTACGCTACTGGGCCACATGTCCACTACACCATTTATGACAAAGTTACCGACTCATTTGTGGATCCCAGCCTGTTCTTGCCGTAAAAGGCAGCAGGCTGCTCACCTGTCATTTCTGCGCACAATGCAGCCAGTTTTACCATACGCCTGGTAAGCGTTTAGGAGGAAGAAGATGAACCTAGCCGAGCTACTGCGATTTGTCCCCCTGGGCATTGGCCTGTTTCTGGCCTACCACCTGATTATGAAGGAGGGCCTGCCCAATAAGAACCTGGGCAAGGTCCTGACCTATTTTCTGGGCATTATTCTGGTATTTGTGGCCATCAGGTGGTTGATTAACTCCTTCTTCGCCTCCTGGGCCAATGACTTGCTGCTGACGGGTACATCGGGAGAGGTAGACGCTCTGATCGAAACCAGTGAAAGCATCATTCAAAACGCATTTCGCGTCCAGCCAGCGGCAGAAGCCACCCCCCTGACAATCTCCGAACCAGCCACCCAACCCACAATTATTGTGCTCACTCCCACACCGCTGCCCGCTGGTCAGGCTGCCCCGCAAACGCTGCCTGGAAGTGGCGCGCAGACATATACCGTCGTATCGGGTGACACGTTGTATGGCATTGCTACCAGGTTTGGCACCGATGTAGACACGATTATGCGCGCCAATGGATTGACGTCGTACATCATTCAACCTGGACAGCAGCTACAAATACCGCCCAGATAACACACTCAGGCTATGATTGGATTACCACCGCCTGCTGACGACGAAGAAGACGAAGAAAGTCGGTACTACCCGCCGCCGCCAGCATCGCCGCCAGCGCCGCTACCCTGGAGACAAACCTGGTCTAAAATCTGGTATAACCTGCGGGTGAATGTGTTTCCAGATAACCTGAGCGCGCGGCTGCTGCCCGGTGAGCAGGTAGAGGTGGAAATTAAGCTGGCCTGGTATCGCAACTTTGTGGGGCGGGTGATGCGGCGTTACTATGTCCTGCTGTTCATTGTGGCGGCGGGAATTTCTCTGGGGCTTTTTGTAGCGGCCCCGGGACTGGTGATTGACAGGCGTTGGGCGCTGCTGCCGCTGGGGCTTTATCTATCGGGGATTGTCTACGGAGCGTACCAATATCTGGAATATTTGCAGCGACGCATGGTAAAGACAAATTTCCGCATTATTTTCTTCATCCCCGTGCCCGAACAGTGGCCGCTGGTGGACGCCATTGATCTCAAGGGACTGCCGGCAGTGGTAGACACCAACTGGTCGCCCAGCCCCATCTGGCGTTTCTTTCAGATCATCACCGGGGCGCGCGACCTGTACATCAGTATGATACCCTTCCAGTTTGAAAAAGGTCAGGCGCAGGTGAAGGGGGCGCTGATCATCCCCGACGTGATGCCCGAGGATGTGCGCAAGCTGAAGGAACGAATTTTCATCAAGTAAACCCGATTGAAGACCTCACCGCCCGCCGAGAGCGGCAAGGTCTTGTGCCAAGGGGCCATCCACAAATGAGTTCCCGTTCTTGTGGGCCTGGGGCAGCATTTGGGGGTAGGCTAGCAAGTGACAGGGTTCTGTGAAAAACGGGAAGCTATTCTCAGACGGTCACTAAGACAGGGCATTTTTAGCAGCAGCGATGGCGGCGTCGTAGTCTGGCTGGTTGCTGAATTCGGGCACGTATTCCACGTGTACCAATATGTCCTGGGCATCAATGACGAAAACAGAGCGCTGGTCAAGGCGCAGGTCTTCAATGTGCGTGCCGTAGGCGTCGCCGAAGTTCATAGCCTTGTGGTCGGAAAGGGTTTGGACGCGGTCAATGCCGGCATTCCCACACCACCGCCGCTGCGCATAAGGCAAATCCGCGCTCACCGTCAGCACCACCACGTTTTCGCCCAGACTTGCCGCTGCCTCATTAAAGCGGCGCGTTTGCATGTCACAAACGCGAGTGTCCAATGAGGGAACCACAGACACCAGTTTGACCTTCCCCCGATAATCTGCCAGCGTCACCGTTTGCCAGCTATTGGTCGTCAATTCAAAATCAGGCGCCGCCTGCCCTACAGCCAACAGTGGTCCACACACGGTCAAGTCACGACCCATTAACCTTACGCCATTTTCACGCTTTATCGTCATAGACGCCATATCCTTTATGACTCACTCTCTTCATAATACTCTATCTCGCTGGCTTCCAGCCCTTTGGACGTCTCTTCAACGTCATAGAGCACCCACTGCCCCTCGCTGAGTTGGTCCGCATCTACCAGGACATCCGTCTTGTGAAAGAAAATATCCTCGCCGCCGCCGCGAGCGATAAATCCGTACCCGCGCAGGGGATTGTACCATTTGAGGCGGCCCACATATTTGCCTGTCAGGGGATCAATCTGAATGGTTTCTGGCTGCATTTCATCTTCATCAAACTGACCGGCGGCAGACAGATGCATTTCTGCCGCGGGGTCCATGGCCGCCGGCGCCGGCGCTTGCGGCGCTGGGGCGGGCGGCGCTGGCTTTGGCGTCATGTCCCTGGCCGTCCGCTCCTGGCGCGCCTGGGTACTCGATCCCGTCTGCAGTTCAGGCAAATACGCCGGGTCCACGGGCAGCCCCCGCGCCGCCAGTTCTCGCTGCATCTCTACGGAAAAAACAAAGCGATTCCCTTTATCGTCCGTTATCCATCTATCCTTGTAGTTCATCTCTCAAAGCTCCTACGAATTAGCGTGATTTCTTGCGCATCTTGCCGCCATTCTGCGGCAAGTCAGGTATCAGGGAAAGTTGTTCTGCCGGCATGGGCGGTTCCTGAACCACTGCCGGTCGCCAACGCAGCCGCGCTGCGCCCGTAATACGACTGCGATCACCAATAGTGATCACCGGCTGTGGTTTGATGGGGCGATTGCCAATCGCCGCTGCATTCACTTTCATCTGGTACGCCGACCCGATAGAAGTCAGCACAATCAGTTCGGTATCTTCTTCTCCAATCAAGGTGGCTACCACTTCTGTGGCATTATCGGGCAGCCGCATATTAATGACACCCTGGCCATAACGCCCCTGGGTAGGGTACTGGCTCAAGGGAGACGCCTTAGCCAGACCATTATCCGTTATGCTCCAGATATAACCCTCTGAATCTACCACATCCATGCCGATCACACCATCTGTATCACCCGCCAGTTTGATACCCATCACGCCGCCAGCAGGCAGCCCCATTGGTCGTACAGAATCCTCCTTAAAACGGATGACCTGGCCAGCGGCTGTGGCCAGGATGACTTCGTCCTCGCCAGTTGTCAACCGCGCCCAGCCTAAGGCGTCATTTTCGGGTACATTCATCACCTCAAACGGCTCTGCCTGGACGCCGGGCAAATCTTCCAGGCGCACCCGCTTCACCACGCCGGCCAGCGTCGTCAGGAACAGATAACCGTCTGCCGTTGCGGGCAGCACCAATGCCGCCACGACATGCTGCCGTCGCGTAAAGCCTGTCAATTCTGCCAGATGCGTCCCTTTGCCCAACTCCCGCGACTGCGGCAGTTGGTAAACGGGCAAATTGACGCAGCGCCCATCGGCAGAGAACAGGTACAGGGTGTCTTGGGTGTTGGCTTCCAGCAAGGCCAGCGGCAGTTCCGCCGGTTTGCGCGGAATGGTTACCATTTCGGGGGAGGTGGTACGAGAGAGCGTCCCTTTCTCGCCAACCATGACCCATACCTGTTGGTCTGGCAGCAGATCGGTAGCCGTTAACAGTTCTGCCTGGCTGGATTCGACGATCTGGGAACGGCGGGCATCTCCATATTTCTCCCGAATAAGCTGTAGTTCTTCCCGAATCCGCTGGCGCATCAGTTCGGGCCGGGACAAAAGCCCTTGCAAATAGGCAATCAGGCGCTGCTTCTCCTGGTATTCATCCTGAATCTTACGCCGTTCCAGAGAAGCCAGGCGGCGTAAGGGCATATCCAGGACAGCCTGCGCCTGCACCGATGTAAAGCCAAACTCTCTCTGTAAGTTCGTGCGGGCAGTATCGGCGGTGCGCGATTTACGGATCAGGGCAATAACGGCGTCCAACTGGTCCAGCGCCGTCAGCAGACCTTGCAAAATGTGCGCCCGCTCCTGCGCCTTCATCAAATCATATTCGCTGCGCCGGCGCACAATCTCCAACCGGTGGTCCAGGTAAATGCGCAGCGCCTGCTTTAAGGTCAAGACACGCGGCTCTTCGTTAACCAGGGCGACCATGATGATACTAAAGGTGCTTTCCAGCGGCGTTGTTTTGAAAAGCTGCGTCAGCACCTCCTGCGGTTCCACATTACGAGTTGTCTCAATGATAATGCGCGTCCCATTGCGGTCGGATTCGTCCCGCAGGTCGGTCAAACCATCCAATCGTCCGGCTCGATGCAAGTCGGCAATGCGGCTGAGCAAGTTAGTCTTATTGACCTGATAGGGGAGCTCGGTAATGACCAGGCGGGATTTGTTGCGTTCCATTTGTTCCACGTGCACTTTGGCGCGCACCGTAATCCGCCCACGCCCGGTGGCATAGGCATTGGCTAAGGCATCTGTTTCGCTGTCCCCCTTGGCGCGAAAACGATACACCAACCCGCCGGTGGGAAAATCTGGTCCTTTAATGAAGCGCATTAAGTCTTCAACGGAGATTTGGTCGTAATGATGCCAGCGATCCAGCATATAGTTGAGGGCATCCAGGACTTCGTGCAGGTTGTGCGGCGGGATGCTGGTGGCAATGCCGACGGCAATGCCAGAGCCGCCATTGACCAGCAAATTGGGCACCGTTGCCGGCAGCACTGCCGGCTCTTGCAGCGAATCGTCAAAGTTAGGGGTAAAATTTACCGTTTCCTTGTCAATATCCTCCAGCAGATCATTCCCCATCGACGACAGGCGGGCTTCGGTGTAACGCATGGCAGCCGCGGCATCCCCATCCACCGAGCCAAAGTTGCCTTGCCCATCTACCAGCACATAGCGCATGGAAAAATCCTGCGCCATGCGCACCATGGCGTCGTAGACCGCGGTGTCGCTGTGCGGGTGGTACTTGCCCAACACTTCGCCCACCACCCGCGCCGACTTGCGATGGGGCTTATCCGGCACCAATCCCATGTCATACATTGCATAGAGGATGCGGCGCTGCACCGGCTTTAAGCCGTCGCGGGCATCTGGCAGCGCCCGTGACACGATAACGCTCATGGCGTAGCTCAAATAAGACTGCCGCATCTCCTCGTCAATGTCAATTTGCTTAACCAGACCAATTTCCATAATGTGTTAACTTTCCCGTGGCGTAGATCCGTCAAGAGGTGAGGGTTTGGTGTGCTTTGGCAAAGGGCTGGGCGACACACCTCCACGACTGGCTGTAGCCCTGTTGTCAGCCATTTCGGTCTTAAATATAGAACATTTGTTTTATGGCGTCAAACAAAAAGAGCACGGAAGCCCGTGCTCTGGTCAGGTCATATTCGTCTCGCCGCATCAAAAAAAAACTGACTGCCCACATAAGCTGACAGGCGTGCCCTTACCAGGCGTCCAGGGGGAGTTCCACATAGACGCCGTTATTTTCGACCTTGACAGCATAAGTGGGGACGGGGGTTACTGCCGGCAAGCACAACGCCTCTCCTGTCTGTAAATCAAAACGGGCCCCATGACGGGGGCAGACAATCTCACATCCTTCCAACTCGCCGTCGGCCAGTGGCCCACCATCGTGAGTGCAAATGTCCGCAACACAGTACAGGGCGCCGTCTACATTAAAAATCAGGACGGTCTCTTCGTTGAGATCAACCAGCATACGCGCACCTGGGGGAATATCATCCAGGTGCGCAACTCGTACAAAATCAGCCATCATTGTCCTCGTTGATACCCGCAGCATGGTCTGTAGAGGGGTGGCGCATGGTATCCGGATCAGGAATGCCATAAGCGCCCGCTTTCAATACCTTCAGGGAAAGTAGGGCGCATTTAACGCGGGCCATACTCAAGGGTACGCCCAACAGCTCCAACAGATGTTCTTTCGGAAAAGTGCGCACCTCGGCCAGGGTCATGCCTTTTACTTCTTCTGTCAGCAGGGAGGCAGAAGCCTGGCTAATGGCGCAGCCTTCCCCACTCCACCTGATTTCCGCCACGCGCCCCGATTTATCCAGGCGCACGTCAATGCGCACGACGTCGCCGCACAACGGATTGTCTTCTTCATAGCTAAAATCGCTAGGCTCTAAGACGCCAAAGTTCAGCGGATTTTCATACAGATCGATAATTTGCTCACGATATATATCCATCTCAGGGTGAACCTCAAATCACGGGCGAATGGCGTCATCCGGGCGGCAAGGTCGCACGCTTACAAACGGAAAACCTGACGCGCCCGGCCCAATGCTTTCACTAGTGTATCAATTTCGCTCGTTGTTGTGTACAGATAAAAGCTGGCGCGCACCGAGGCAGCCAGGCCCAACTTGTGATGGAGCGGCATGGCGCAGTGATGGCCGGCGCGGACGGCTACGCCATCTTTATCCAGAATCTCGGCCACATCATGCGCATGAATGCCACGCAGGGTAAAAGCGGCCACGCCGCCCTTTTGCGACGCCGTTGGCCCCAACAGCGTCACGCCTTCTACTTCACTTAAAGCCTCCAGCGCGTAATGAGTGATGAACTGCTCATAGGCGTGGATTTCAGCCATGCCTATTTTGCTTAAAT